>PMXH01000166.1 GCA_003165855.1 Acidobacteriaceae bacterium
TCAGCCTCGCGGACATTCACGAGAGGAAATATTGGGAACGCTACAGAGAGGCCTTTGAGGATTGCCTGAACGCGACCAGCACCCATCACGCGCCCTGGTATGTTGTTCCCGCTGATGATAAAGAGAACGCCCGGTTGATTGTTTCCAGAATTATCCTCGATGCGCTCAAGGGACTCAAGATGTCGTATCCCAAGACCACGGAGAAGCGCCGCCTGGAATTGCAATCGATCCGCAAACAATTGGTGAAGCAACATTGAAATCACGGCCTATTACTTGAACACTGCTGCCAAGTCGAACCAGTGGCGTGCGAACGCCATGCACTACTCAAGTTTGAAAGCCGCTGCAGAAATGTGTCACGGCCGCGTTCACAGGTGTCGGAATGAAGATAAATTCCAGAGCCACCTACATGTCCAAAACAGCACAGTCTTCGATTCCCATGATGGACGAAGATAGGATTTCAGCCACCCCGTGGCGAGGAGATCATCATGCCACAAGCGACTACTCCCCATTTCATTCCCACAAAGATTCTGGTGCCCATTGATTTCAGCTCATCATCCGATGCCGCTGTGGAGACCGCATCCGACCTCGCCCAGCACTTTCATGCTGAACTCTACCTTCTGAACGTTATTCCCATGTTTCCAATGGGCACAAAAACTGTCTCCTTTCCTGAAGCGGAGTACCTACACAAGGTGGAGGGTAATGCGGAGCGGCAGTTAGCCACGTGTGACGCCGCTCTTGTTTCCAAGGGGATTAAGACGAGTTCAAGTATCGAAATTGGCAATGACGTGGTTGGAAACATCATGCTGGTGATCGAACGTGAACACATCGACATGATTGTGATTTCGACGCACGGCATCTCTGGCTGGCGCCCACTGGTCTTCGGCTCGACCGCGGAGAAGGTCGTCAAACAGGTGCAATGCCCGTTGCTGCTACTTCGCTCCGTCGAACCAGCCGCAACTTGCGCAGTTTCCACTCCGCAATCTTGAAGAATCGTCGTAACAGATAGTTTCCACATAGCGAATTATGGCTACAAATGTCGAAGTCGCACCATCGAACCCACCCGCAAAGCCAGTTCAGAACATCGCCTCGAACGGGCTCACGAGCGCCGAAGCACATAGCCGTCTTCAAAAAGACGGGCCCAATGCAATGCCCGATGTGTCCGCTCATCCACTTCGAAATGCATTGGCCAAGTTCTGGGCACCCGTCCCATGGTTGCTCGAAGCGTCGATTGTGCTTGAGCTCGTGCTGCACAAATACTTCGAGGCCTCGATTATTGCGGGCCTGCTGATCTTCAACGCAGCGCTGGCCTATTTTCAGGAAGGCCGCGCCCAGGCCACCTTAAAAGCCCTGAACTCGCGTCTCGCCTTGAATGCCTCCGTCGAGCGTGATGGGGTATGGAAGACGGTACCGGCCGCGCAGTTAGTGCGTGGCGATCTCGTCAAGTTGTCGCTCGGTGGCGTGGTTGCGGCGGATGTGCATTTGATCGGCGGATCCGTCCTGCTCGATCAATCCATGCTTACAGGCGAATCTCTGCCCATTGAGGCTGGTCCGGGCGTTGATACCTATGCTGGAGCGCTCGTGCGGCGCGGTGAAGCGACCGCAGTGGTTACAGCGACTGGCGTTCATACTAAATTTGGCCGTACCGCAGAACTCGTGCGCACTGCGCACGCTGCAAGTTCGCAGCAGAAAGCGGTGCTGCGCATCGTGCGTAATCTCGCCATTTTCAACGGTGTCGTCATCCTTCTGATCGGAGCGTATGCCTATTTTCATGCCATGCCGTGGAGTGAGATCATTCCTCTGCTTCTCACGTCGGTTCTTGCTGCAATACCCGTGGCATTGCCGGCAACATTCACCCTCGCGGCAGCGCTCGGAGCGCGATCTCTGGCCAAGCTGGGCGTTCTTCCGACGCGGCTTTCCGCTGTAGATGAAGCCGCCACGATCGACGTCCTGTGCTCGGACAAAACCGGAACGCTAACCCGCAACGAACTTTCCGTAACCAGCGTTAAAGCGATGCCCGGGTTTGACGAAGCCCACATTCTCGGCATGGCGGCCCTCGCCAGCTCGGAGGGTGGCGATGACGCGGTGGATGCAGCGATTCGCTCTGCCTCCAAAACCAAGCCAGCATCGGACCTGCCAAAGCTAATCGCGTTTGTGCCATTCGATCCGGCCAAAAAAACGTCAGAAGCAACAGCAACCGATGCGAAGGGCAGCGTGGAGCGCATCGTGAAGGGAGCGTTCACGGTAGTCGCGAGCCTCACCGCCCCATCGCCGACCGCGGCGGCTTTAGCCGACGAACTTGAAAAGCAAGGCTTCAGGGTATTGGCAGTAGCTGCGGGCCCCGCGGCATCTCTGAAGCTTATGGGCCTTATTGCGCTCAGCGACCCACCCCGTAAAGACTCGACCTCTCTGATCTCGGAGCTCAAGACCCTGGGCGTGCGCACGGTCATGGTGACGGGCGACGCTCCGGCTACGGCGGCAATCGTTGCCCATGCGGTGGGATTGGATGGGGCTGTTTGCCCGCGTGGAGCGATACCCGAAGGCGTGAAGCCGAAGGATTTCGCGGTATTCGCAAGCATTCTTCCCGAAGGAAAATTTAACCTGGTCAAGGCCTTCCAGAAGAGCGGACGTACAGTCGGAATGTGCGGTGATGGCGCCAATGATGCACCGGCGCTCCGTCAGGCACAGATGGGCATTGCGGTATCGACCGCAACCGATGTCGCCAAGTCGGCGGCTGGCATTGTGCTGACGGAGGCTGGACTTGGCGGCATCGTCGCCGCAGTCAAAGAGGGCAGGATGACGTTTCAGCGCATTCTTACCTACACGCTGAACTCCGTCCTCAAGAAGATCGTGCAAGTGCTCTTGCTAGCAATTGGCCTGGTCCTAACCGGACATGCGGTTTTGACGCCTATGCTGATGGTCATCGTGATGATCACAGGCGATTTTCTTGCCATGTCGTTGACCACGGACAGAGTGCGGCCATCAGCTATGCCAAATTCCTGGCAAGTCGGCAGGATTACGATGGCAGGTACCATTCTGGGAGGCTGCTTTTTGGCGTTTTGTATAGCGGTCCTGACGGTCGGCAAGTTCGAAATGCGATTCGGAATCGAAGCACTGAGAACGCTTTCCGTTGTTGCCATCGTATATGGCAGCCAAGCCACAATCTACGCCCTGCGGGCACGTCGCCATCTTTGGGGACTGCGCCCGACGGTATGGCTCGTTGCGTCCTCCGTAGCAGACATTCTTATTGTCTCAACGTTGGCCCTTCGAGGGATTGCCATGGCACCGCTGCCCGTCTCAGTCTTGGCCGTTGAATTTGCAGCGGCAATCGGTCTCTGGTTAATCCTAAACGGAGTGAAGATTCCTGTCTTCGCTCGTCTTGGCATCTCGTGATTACGGTCGGGCTGAGTGTCACACAACTTAGGAACCTGTGGCGTCGCCTCGCGCTGCCGATACGTAAATAGACGTCTAGATTCCACAGAGCGTTGCAAGTATCTTGAATTCCTAAAATCTGCCGCCTTACACCCTCGCGTCCGGTGCGTGAGCGACGCCCCCCGGCGGCAAGACATCCGGTACGTCAAGGCGTGCCACGCCAATCCGGTAGTCGGCCATCCCATAGTAAATGTCCAAGCGTTCCGGCGAGCCGAGATCGTCGCGCCGGTCAATTCCGGTCGGGAACACAACATTCGCGACGGTCCCGCGGCGTTCCTGCGGCAGCTCTGGGGTCAACACCGGCTCCGAGGAACGATAACGGATCACTTGCGGATGCTCCTTCGAAAGCACCATCACTCCGGCCGAGTAGCACAGGGGATGCACCTCTTTGCTGGGTCCTTCCATTTCGCTGACGCCGTGATAGACGATCAGCCAACCGTGCCGGGTCAGGACGGGTGGAGTGCCACAGCCGATTTTGAGCCGCTCCCAGGGAGACACTGGCGTCGCCAGCCGGTGACGAGAAAATTGGTTGAGGTTCCCTGGTCCACGGGGCTCCAAGGAAAGCGGGCGGTAGGAAATCCAGATGCTTTCGCGATCAAGGTCCACCTCACGGGATGCTGCGTCGCAGGCGGTTTCCTCAGGACGAGTTCCGGGAAACAGCGGCCGGTGGAGGAGCGCGAGTTCCGGTTGCCCGGATGGGTTCGGAATGGCAACAGGGAATACACAGGCGTCTTTGTCATCCATCTCGCTGGAATCGATGCCATGATACGGAGGAAAGGTCGACAGCCCCAGGCGCTCCCAGTGGAAGAGGTCTTGCGAAATTGCCCGGGCGATCCGCGGGCCTCGCGGCGAAAATGCTGTGTACGTCATCACGTAGCGCTGCAATGGTTCCACGAACGTGATACGAGGATCTTCGCAGCCTCCGCTGCCATCGGGGCGCCGCTCATAATCGGTCTCAGGTTCTAACGCGATGCCGAGCCGCTCGACGCCCACGGGATCGCCGGCTTCATTGAACCGTACTCGGGCAATGCCAATGCGTGAGTAATTTCCTCGCGCGACTAGCCGCGGGAAGAGGTAGAGTTCACCGTCAGGGCCACGAGCGGCAGCAGGATTCAGTACGCCTTCGATCTCCTGGGGGTTGCCCGGCTCCGGCTCCATCAACATTCCGAGACGCTGCAAGTCAAAACCGCTCATCAGATCCTCTCATTAGTGACTCTTCCGACCTCACGCTGCTTTATTGGTGACTCCTAAACAGGCAATGATTGTTTGAACAACCCGCTTCGAATCGCTGGTCGGCCACCCCACGGCCGATACTGATAAATCGGTTCGAATCGCAGAGGATACAGAAGTGCTTGCGGAATCGTGTTTCTGTTCTCGTCTTTCGTCAGCAGGCCGATCTCACTTCTCATCTAGGGTCTCTGCCGTCGTGTTGAGCTTGCGTAGTCCTTCGTGCTGGTTGCTAATCCCATAACGCTACGGAATTCTGCTACCGGCCGGCATCTGCTTCTGACGGCCAGAAGGTACCATCGACAGGTCATTCGTGCCTACATAGATACCGATGGCCACAAGCATGGCGATAAGGCCGAACCAAAAGCGCCAATCATGATGCGCGCGCTTCCAGTAGGGGGTATGGCCATGATGACTCTCGCCCACTGGATGCGCGTGTTCCGTGTTGTTCATGCTCGTCTGCAGTACAAAAACGGAAATGAGTGGAACCGGCATCAGCCGGTGAAAAGAATGAATACTCTTTCCTGGATCTCTATCGTCAGAGCTGAAAATTGGCCGAGGGCTCTTCGCGATTCTTCAATCCCAGCCCTGCAGATCTGCCTTTGCTATGCCGCGACTGGTTCCGCCGCATGCATCGTGAAGGAGGCAGGGTGCGTCGTTTCGATGATGTCCTTCGCCTTGGCCACTTCTGCAGCCGTTCCGTGCGCGACCAGCACGAACTGATCTGTTTTGATTGCCGTTTCGTACTTCACAATGCTGTTCTTGGGGATGCCTATGCTGAAGAGGCCGGCTCCCAGGGCGCCCAATGCTCCTACCTCCACCGCGCCTTCCAACCCTGCCACGATCCACGCCACTAGAGGTCCAGCCACTAAAACTGGGCCGAGGCCGGGAATCATGAAGAGAGCAGATCCGAACAAAAGCCCCCAAAAACCTCCCCAGAACGCACCAACTTTGCCCCAATATTTCATGCGGTCGCCGGTATTGTAGTAGCCGACCACCTGCTCGTCCGTGTGGTAGCCCTTGCCGACGATCGATAACTTTTTCATGTCGACTCCGCCGCGCTGAAGTTCCTTTACCGCTCGATCCGCATCCGTATGAGTCTGATAAATCGCGACCACTGAATTTTCTACAGACATTTCCCGTCTCCTCGGCGTTTTGCCGTCATTCTGCGACCATCAAGACAAATCCCCACTAGCACTGTGACAGCGCACGCACAGAAAAACTGGTCGCTATTGCACAGTGTGGGGGGGATCCGGCTAGCTGGACTTCCGCTCATAATTTTGAGACCCCGTGTGAAGAACCACGCAGAAGGGTTTAAGCCTGCGCGGTCGTTGCCCTGGTGCTTGACACGACGAATCCTTTCCGCTCGCCGATGAGCCAGATTAGTTGTCAGAACTGTGCAGTTTGGACCAGCGGAACCATTCTTTCTTAGCCATGCTGTATCTATCGAGAGATGAACGGTCGCAGTCAAGGCGCTCTTCATACCTCCTGGACCTGGAGCAGAGCAGTCACGCGATGGGTGGCAATGTGCTAGATCGAGTGCCGGAGGCTGAAGGTGAGTATCTCTGCGCTGAAAACGTCTTGGTTCATGGCGAGTCTTCTATTGTGTATAGGATTAGCCACACCTTCGCATGCGCAGGCCGTTAAACCAGCCCCGCCCACACCGATCGACGTGAAAAAGGTCGAACTCGGCGGGACACCCTGGAATCCACAATGGGACCAGATCATCGAGAAGGCGCTGCCGCCCGAAATGCTTTCTTCGAAGGTCCCCCGCGGCGTGCGTCGATTCTGCCCGCGATTTTACGAAATGGGCACAGCCGACAAACGCACATTTTGGGCGTACTTCTTCCAGGCGCTCGCAGGCGCTGAGGCCGGCTTGAACCCGAATACCAGCGTGCGTCACACTGAGCCAGAAGGCACCATCGCCATGCGCAGTGAAGGATTGTTGCAGCTTGCTTACTCAGACCACAGGCGGTACGGCTGTGATTTCAATTGGCGAGCGGACCGTGTACTGAAGGCGAACGATCCAGCCAGAAGCATCCTCCAGCCGAAGAACAATCTCGAATGTGGGGTGAAGATTCTGTTCAACCAAACCATCGTCCAGCACAAACCCTTGCTGACCCGGTCGGGATACTGGTCGACGTTGCGCCCGGACGGGCCGAGCTACCATGTATTCGTCAAGCAGATGACAAATCCGCCGGTGGCATGCGGTCTGTCCACCAAATCGACGATCGACAAGTCGGCTACGACGAAGTCCGTGCAGGACGACGCGAACCTGGGCGAAACTCCCAAATAGCTTGGCACCGACTATCCTATGGGCTACCCGGGATGCTCATCCCAGCCTACCGAATCGAAGACTCACCCTGCAATGGCGATTGCTGCGGGTGTCGGGCACTGCATTATTCGTAGCACACAAAAGCCCACAAAACCGCTTTATCGGGTCCATGTGGTCCTGCGTAATCGAACCCAAATTCAAAATCAACCTGGTTTGCCATGCTACATTTACGGCAATGCGCTCTGAGATACAACAAGCCGTGCAACTCCTGCTGCGGGGTGACGATGCGGTGCTGGAGCAGGCTCTGGCTCTGCTCCAAAATACCGTGTTCTCCTTTTACTAGAAGCACTCATGTGTTTTACTTTTCTGGAAGATCACTGCTTTGGGAACTCTCCTTAACACGAAATGAGAGGCAAGAAAGAAAGAAACTCGGTTCCGGCCCGTTGAGAGTGCCTGATGTCGTCTTGCAAGATGAATACCCCATTCTTAGAAAAATCGGTAGGACAGAAACGTGACAGGTGCGAATTCCACATCCTTACTCGCCTTCGCTTCCCCTCCGGAACCAGACTCGCGACAAGCAGAAAGAGTTCGGGTTCTCGTTCAGGGCGGCTGAACTTTCTGGTTGTCGACAATTACGAGCGTCTGTTCGCACTTCCCCCAAGCCCGTTTCTGGATAGCTTCCCGGTTGCCGAGGACTCTCCAGCCAGACACGTTGTACCCGAGAGCAGCGTCGACCGGGGCGGAATCGGCCCTGCCGAGTACTTGTTTAGCCGACGCCGAGACGGTGGGTGATCGCCTTGAAGCGCGGATCGGAGCGGAGCGCGTCAAATTCCGGGTCGACGTTGATGTACAGCATCCAGTAGTCGTGATGCTGATACGACTTTTCCAGCCACTCGAGAGCGAGGGAGTGGTCTCCCTGCATAGTCGCGACGTGGGCAACGTCGTAAGGCCGGCGAGCCCCGGCCTTAGCTTCTTCCATCATCTTGCGCAGTACCCGCTCGATTTCGTCAGGGCGCCCGTTCACCAATGCGAGCAGGTACTCTCCCTGTGGATGTTTCGCGTCAACGGCCCGCCAGTCATCCCAGCGACGTTCACAAAAGTAGCCGGTGGTTAGCATGCTGTAACCAAGGTGGAAGTTGGGGTCGCGTTCGAGGATGCTCTTCGAAACCGCGATCACGCCGTCGAAATCGCGCTGGAACTTGCGCAGCAGAGCGATATCGACGTCCACAATCAGCGCAAGAGGGTCAAGGCGACGGGCAATTTCAAGTTGCGCGTCGGCTTCCGCAAAGCGGCCGTGAGCCATCAAGCCCAGGGAGTAGTACTGATGCGCGCTGGCATAGTTGGGGTTCAACTCGAACGCCTTCTTGTATTCGCGCTCGGCGGTGGGCCAGTCGAAGTCGTAATGGCAGGCAACCATCCCCAGCGCGGCGTGGGCTTCGGCGAGCGATGGGTCAAGTTGCAGAGCCTTGAGGGCGGCGTCGCGGGCGCGCGGCATATATGCGGTCGGGTCCACATCTTCGACATTGCCGATGCTGATCAAGGAATCAGCCAGGCCCGCCCATGCCAAGGCATAGTTGGGGTCGCGCGCGATCGCTTGCTGCATGAGGTCCACGCTCTTGAGCTCGGCGGAAAAGTTTCGCTGGTTCCAGAGATAGCGCGCTTCCAGGTACAAAGCGTGGGCTTCGGGGTCGTGTGCGGCCGTGGCATCCTGCGGGGAAAGCTTGCGTGCCAGAGCCCGCGCAATCGAGCTGGCGATCTGCGATTCGATCTGTATCCAGTCGGCGGTCGTGCCGTCGTAGGTCTGACTCCACACCGTGAAACCGTCGCGAGTTCTATTCAGTTCCACGGTGACATGGGTACGATCCCCGGAGCGCTGCACACTGCCTTCCACCACCGCCTCGACATTCAAGCGCGAACCGATCTCGCGAAGGTCGTTACGCTTGCCCTTGAACACATAGGCAGAACGCCGCCCCGCGACGCGGACGCCATCCAGGTGCGAAACCGAGGCTGCCAGCTCATCGGTCAATCCGTCACTGAATGCGTCGTCAAAGGCCGGAGCACTCAGATTGTCGAAAGGAAGCACTGCGATCGAAGAAATCGGAGCGGTACGCTGTCCCCGCCAGAGGAAGAAACCGGCCACGCCCAATGCGCCCACGATCGCGGTGGCAAGCCATAGAACAACCCGGGACTGGCGCTTCTGGGGGCGTGTCGTCAGTCCAATCTCGTAACGCGCCGTGAAGCCTGGGCGGTCCGCGTCGAGCGATGTTCCAGTTTCAATTTGGTTTGGGATTTGGTTCGGCCCAGGGTCGACAACTGGCACCAGAACTGGAGTCTGAACTTCTGGTTCCACGGTTTGGGTGAGTACGGGTCCGATCCAGCGATAGCCGCGGCGCTCGATGGTCTCAATAAAGATGGGATTGTCGGCGGAGTCGCCCAGTGCATCGCGCAGGCGCATGACGGCGCTACTGATCCCTTGCTCAAAATCGACAAAAATGTCGGGCGGCCAAAGTGCCTCACGAAACTCTTGGCGCGTGATCACTTCCCCGGGATGCGACAGCAGAAGCTTCAGCGCTCGAAATGGAAGATCCTGCAGGCGGATCCTGACGCCGTTCCTCCGGAGTTCGCCCGCGCGGAGGTCGGCTTCGAACACACCAAAGCGGACCATAGCGGGAGGCAAGGGCGTAGAACTCATAAGAAATGATCGGGCAGGGGAGGTTTGTAGTTTATCACCCAACCCGCCAGCGGGGGAAATGGCTCATTTCGGTGTGGCTTAAGGCTGCTTCTCCAGGCAACAACTCCTCGTAAATATATAAACCCATTGGCTTTATTTCGCCAGATGTGTACCAGCCACCCGCTATCTCCAGACCATTGACCAAAATGTCCTTCCTGGGCGACAGTCGCCAAGCGTTAAGGCTGGCTCCCCTCAGAAAGACGCCTGAACGCAATTCACTCTCAGGAGACAAACAAATGAAGTCGAATGATCGGCCAGGCAAGTGCTTGAGCATGACTATAACTTGGCTCACCCTTGTAGCCGCTTTAGTGATGAGCACCGGAGCCGCGGTTCCGGCGCACGCCCAAACTCCCACCACGCTGCACGCCTTCGAACAGGGTCCGACTGACGCCTGCGAGCCCGAAGACAACATCGTACAGGGCCGCGACGGCAATATGTACGGGGTTGGAGTGACCTGTGGGACCAACGGCACCGGCGCGGTGTATAAGATTTCGCCGACCGGAGCGGAAAGCGTCGTTTTCAACTTTCCGTCGAATTGGAGTAGCTGCTTCTCGGGGCTGACGCTTGGCAGCAACGGAAATTTCTACGGAACTTGCTTCACCACTCCTACCGGCAATGGAAGCATTTTCCAGTTGACGCCAGCCGGAGTGTTTACCGATAAGTATGACTTCACTGGAGTGAACGGCGACACCGAGCCCGTATACGCGCCGATCCAGGCCTCAGATGGCAATTTCTATGGCACGACTGGATATTATCCGTTTAGCTGCGGGAATATTTACCAGCTAACCGCCGCTGGAGTGTACAAGAATCTGCACACGTTTTCTGGCAGCGACTGCGGGCCCGCTTCGAGTTTGTTCCAGGCCAGCGATGGCAATCTTTATGGGACGCTCTACGAGTGCACAATCAACGGGTTTGGGCCGGGGTGCGTGTACAAGATCAGCACGGCAGGCGTTTTCACAGAAATTTACGGCTTCGAGTCCGCAACCGGGGAAGCTCCATGTACTGGTGTGATTCAGGGCAAGAATGGGAAGCTGTACGGAGCCACAAACCAGGGAGCGGCCAATAACTTCGGAAATATCTACGAGCTGACCACCGCCGGAGTCTATACCGATTTGCACGACTTCAACCAGGCGACCGATGCTTCTTGTGTTGACAATGTCGGCAGGACGAACGTGAATCTGCAGCAAGTGACCGACGGAAGCTTCTACGGGGTCAACGGAGCTTACGGGCCTGCCGGCGACGGCAGCATCTACAAACTGACTTCAGCCGACGTGTTCACGGCATTCCTGTTCCCGACCCCACCGGTTGACGGGAACGCGCCTTTGTCCACTCTGATTCAGAATACAAACGGGCGGGTATATGGAACAACCCCCTCGGGCGGCCCGACCTCCTGCTCGCCGTGCCAAGGAGTCTTCTTCAGCGTAGCAACGGGCGATGCGGCGTTTGTGAATCTGGAGCCGACGCAGAAGTCAGGCTTTGTCGGTGCCAGGGTGGGCATATTTGGGCAGGGCTTTAGCAGCAGCTCGGTGGTGGAGTTTGGCGGCGTGGCTTCTAGCTCGGTGACACGCTCGGGCACCACCTATCTGACGGCTACAGTTCCAGTTGGAGCAAAAACGGGAACGGTCACTGTGACCACCGGTTCGACGAAACTGACCAGTCCGCAAACATTCAAGGTGAAGCCGAAGATCACGAGCTTCACGCCACCAAGCGGTACCGAGGGAACTCCGGTGACGCTCAACGGCACAGGGTTGACCTTTGCTACGGCGGTAAAATTTGGCACCGTGACGACGACGTTCACTGTAGTTTCGGACTCGCAGGTGACAACGGTTGTGCCGTCGGGACTCGCGCCAGGATCGGTGACGATATCCATCACGACCCCGGGCGGGACAGCCAACAGCCCGACAAAGTTTACCGTGAACTAGAACTGGCGCTGGCACGTCGGAGTTGTTCCGTATGGGACATGCCTTTTGCCAGACAACTTCACCCCAGCCGGTCTCCTGGCTGACGGTGCCGGGGCGCGATCGAGGGGTCGCGCTCCGGGGTTCTCATTGTGATTTTCTTGCTACGCCTGACAGATGCCTGCACCGTTGTGGTTCTACCTGTAAATGAAACAGGTCGCGCGAACTAGTCAGGATGTTCGAAATATTTCATCGCCTTCAGATCGGCAATCAGCCCAGGACCTGTTGGCCGCCATCCCAGCCGTTGCTGCGTCAGCGCGCTGGAAGCCGGAGCGTCGGCGCCCACGAACATCCCGAGCCAACCAAAGTGCTCGCCCGCCTCCTCAGCGGACTTGGAGACGACCGGCACCTTCAGGCCCCCGCCGATTGCCTCAGCGATCTCTCGAAGCGGCACGCCCTCTTCCGCGACAGCGTTATAACGGGCTCCCCCAGCCCCTTTTTCGGACCCCTTCTCCAGCGCCAGCCGGTAGAGACGGGCGGCATCGAGGACGTGCACCGCGGGCCAGCGGTTGAGCCCGTCGCCGACATACGCCGAGACACCCTTCTCGCGTGCCACAGCGATCAGGTAGGTGACGAGGCCTTGCTTGACTGGATCGTGGACCTGCGGAAGGCGCATCACCAAAACGCGCACGCCCTTCGCCGCCACGGAAGCTGCTGCCTCTTCCGAAGCTACTCGGGGAATCGGAGAATTGGGCGCATCTTCTTCGGTCGTGACTCGGCCGGGCGTGAAGGCAACCCCGGTCCCGGAGGTGACGATCAAAGGGCGGTCAGAGCCAGCGAGCACGGAGCCGAGAGCCTCAATGGCGCGCCTGTCTATCTCGCAGACTTCCTTGAATCTCGCGAAATCATGGACGAAAGCGGTGTGTATCACGCCATCCGAGGCAGCGACTCCACTCCGCAGGCTGTCCAGATCTTCAACATCCCCCCGATGGACCTTGGCGCCTGCGGAGGCCAGCGACTTAGCGCCCGCATCCGAGCGCGCGAGGCCGAGCACTTGATGACCAGCGTCAATCAGCTCTCGGACGACTGCCGTACCAATGAAGCCTGTAGCACCGGTAACAAGAACACGCATACTCTTTTCCTCCTAAGCAATTTGTGGTTCGGTCGATATGGACGACGATAAGGACGACGATAGGGACGAAGCGCTCACTCGGCTTGCGAGCCGAGTCGAAACCTTCGCAGTGATCAATCGCCATTCGCGGGTTGAAGCGGGCAGACCATCGATCTCGATCAACTCCTGCAGCCAGTCTTTTGCCGAGAGCTCTGCCTGCTCTAACCCGAATAGCTGGGTGATGGCGTTGAAGAATGCCGACAACTCTCGCTCCGCCATCGTCATGAGGTCGGCGCAAGGAGCATTAGAATTCTTGGACGGTTTATAACGAGCGAGTGGATTCATATTCCTCACCTCCCGAAGACGGAAGCATCAGGGGAGCCACTATTGACAGCGACGCCCCGTTCGGCTAAAACGGAGAGTGTCTCCGAATCAGTACATATGATAACCGGAGACTGTCTCCGGTTGCAACTTATTTTTATGCCGACCAAGAATCAGAAAATGGCCCCACGAAAACCGCGCACCGACGCGCAGCGGAACCGCGAGCGCATTCTGCAGGTGGCGAAGGAGGCGTTTACCCGGTCCGGCGCGAATGCCAGCCTCGACGACATTGCCAAAGAGGCAGGCGTCGGAGCGGGAACTCTGTATCGCCACTTTCCTATACGCGATGCACTGATCGAAGCGGTCTATCGGACTGAAGTTGAAAAGCTGGCGGCGGCGGAGCAGAAATTCTCCGAAAGCCTTCCTCCCATCGAGGCCTTGCGAGCATGGATGTTACTGTTCGTGGATCACATCGCCGCCAAGCAGATCATCGCCCCGGCACTGAACTCGGTCGTCGGTGGTCCCTCGAAGCTATTTGAAGGTTCACGCGGTCAGATCCAGGGAGCGATTGATTCGCTGGTGAAGCGCGCCATCAAGAGCCGCGACATTCGCAGAGATCTGGAGCCATTCGATCTGCTTCGGGCGCTGATCGGCGTCTCCCACGTGACGTCCGGTCCTGACTGGCAGCAAAGCGCCAGGAGACTCGTGGACATCCTCATCACGGGTTCGCGGCCAATCAAATAGACGCGAGAACGGGGCTTCGTACGCGCCGACTCGATGGGATTAGCTCTCATTCATCGCTTTCGCATTGCAGATTGTTGAGCTGAGTATTCGCTTCACTGAGGTCGACCCAATGAAGTAGTATGCGATGTCGATCACGCACACGTAGGGAGATTGCTGCCATGCCGGTAAGAACTCGAAGACAGGTTTCTAAAGTTGCGCTAGCGGTTACCGCTGGCATACTGATGGTCGCTCTGCCGTGTGTGGCGCAGCAACTGACGAACGACCAGCTGTCCGTGACGGTCAACGCGCAGGAGGGATCGTACCAACTGTCTTCGTCCTCGTCCTTGCACGACGGCCAGCCTGTGCTCAGGTCCCGTGTGGCAGCACAGGTTGACCATCAGTGGCTGCGCTCGAGCGATTACCCGCGGCACCAGGCTTCGGAGTCCAGCTTCCAGGATGATCTCGGCTCCGGCCCACAGGTGACAGTGACTTGCAGCGGACTCAACGGCAAACCTGATCTTGTTTACCTGCTGCGGCTCTACAAACAGCGCCCTTACGGCACCGTCCAGGTGAAGGTGCAAAACAGCGCGGGAAGGGAAGTAACTGTACAAGCTATTCGGAGTGTAGAAGCCATGGGTGAGCCGATCCTTAATCTGGGTGGCGGTCAATCGGCCGACCGGGTTCTCTCCGACAGTTTCAGCGAAGACTGGCCGGATCTGGCTCTCTACGACCTCGGGGAAGCGCCCGGCGGGATGCATCGCGGTGCAGGAAGCCAACTCATCTACAACCGGGAGAGCAAGCAGAGTTTATTCTTTGGCGCGCTCACCTCAGACCGATTTCTGACTCTGATGCATCTGAAAGCTGAAGGCAAGGGGGCGAAAGCCAAGATCGCATCCTTTACCGTTGAATCCACCGGAACGACGGAAGTCCAGAAGGATTTCGATCTGCAGGATTCTCCCGCGGACGACCAGGTCGAGTTGAGCCTTCCTCTTAAACCGGGGGAAGAAATGACTTCAGAACGATTGATGTTCGAGGCCGGACCGGATTACCACGATCAACTGCTTGCCTACGGTGACGCAGTGCGTCGTTGGCGCCATGCGCGCGTCTCCAGTGAGACTCCCATCGGCTGGTGGAGTTGGACCGTCTACTATGGCGCCATCAACGAAGGCGAAGTCCTGTCCAACGGCGACTGGCAAGCCGAACATCTGAAGTCACTCGGGTATAAGTATTTCCAGATTGATGAAGGTTATCAGTATGCTCGCGGTGAATTTACGACTCCAAACGCGACACAGTTTCCGGATGGTTTGCGGTTTGTGGGGCATCACCTGACCGGGGAGGGCCTGACATTCGGTGTATGGACGGCGCCGTTTGAGGTGACAAGCCGGGCTTGGGTCTACGAGCATCACAAAGACTGGCTGGTGCACAATGCCAAGGGAGATCCGATACCTCTTGGCGAGGTCTGGGACCAGAAAACGGATGTGCTTTATGCGCTAGACACAACCCATCCCGGAGCGCAGGAGTATATGCGGAATACTTACAGAACGCTCGTCCGCGAATGGGGGGTCCGGTTCATCAAACTCGACTTCATGGATACCACCGCGATCGAGGGTTACCATTATCGCCCCAACACCACAGCCCTCGAAGCCCAACGCATTGGCCTCCAGGTAATCCGCGATGCCGTGGGTGAGGAGGTGATCCTGGATAAAGACGGAAGTCCCATGCTCAACCCGGTGGGGTTGGTAGATACGGGCCGGATCTCCGCGGATACGGGCCACAGTTTTGAGAGGACCAAGAATGCCGCCTCTGGCATCGCAGCCCGCTTTTATATGCAGCGCAATTTCTTCGTCAATGATCCGGACGCCTTCAACGTCACTGCAACCCATCTCATGGAGCGTGCGAACGAACCGTCTACGATTTCTCTGGGGGCGGCCGAGGCGTCGATCGCGCTCTCCGCGGTGTCCGGCGGCATGTATGAGATTGGCGATGACATGCTGGTCCTGGGCACGGAGAAGGATCGGCTGGCGCTGGTTGAAAACCGCGAGTTGCTGAATATGGCCAAAGTCGGCCGAGCTTCCACGCCGGTAGATCTGATGACCTACGAGCCGCAGGATGGACAGCCCAGTATTTTCTTCCTCCGGGAAGATCAACGCCAGGCCATACTGACGGTCTTCAATTGGACGAACACGGTGCGCTCGCACACGCTAAGACTCGCAGACCTCGGCCTGCCTACCGGCCACACGTTTGCGGCGGCGGATGTGCTGAACGAAAATGAGACGATCACGATCGGGGGTGGCGCAGTGCGCCTGGAGAACCAGCCACCCCAGTCGGTGCGGGTGATCAAGCTGATCGACAAGAGCGTTGCCGCAGCGGCCCCAACCGTGACGGCACAGGTGCCCACAGCGGCAAATACCGGTGAGACGATCACTCTCTCGGCGATCACTCTTTCGGCGCTCTCGGCGCAGGCCGAAACTGGCGGTGTGCCCGCAGTCGCGTATCACTGGGACCTCGGCGACGGCACGAGCGCGGATAGCCCCAAGGTATCTCACGCCTACACCAGCGCAGGGGAGTTCACGATCCACCTCACAGTGGACGGAGTGGACGGAGTACCAG
Organism: Acidobacteriaceae bacterium; assembly: GCA_003165855.1. GTDB lineage: Bacteria > Acidobacteriota > Terriglobia > Terriglobales > Acidobacteriaceae > Sulfotelmatobacter. The sequence goes on from PMXH01000166.1 coordinate 16,326, forward strand.
CCCACAAGAATTTCTCCGTCAAGGTAACCGGCAATTTAAGGGCGCACTCTNNGACAATCGACGCTTCGTAGAGCCAACCGACCGCTGAGCGTCTACGGAGGCAACGCGGTTCGTTAACATCAAAGGTTAACTCTCGCGCTTATTGGTAAAGGCGGCATGGGGGCGCGATGCGCCCCCGCGAGCCAGGAAGAGCGACGATTTCGCTTTCGCCGATCCAAACAACCGCAACAGCAAAGTTGATCCTTCTCGCCAAGTTCAGGCAAGGTCGTAGCGATCAAGGTTCATTACCTTGTTCCACGCAGCCGCGAAGTCCTTCACAAATGCCTCTTTCGAGTCGTCAGACGCATAGACTTCTGCGAGCGCCCGGAGCTGGGAGTTCGAACCGAAGAGGAGATCGACGCGCGTGCCGGTCCACTTGACTTTGCCCGTCGCCCGATCGCGCCCCTCATACACGCCCTCGGATGTAGACGAAGGCTCCCACTTCGTATTCATGTTGAGGAGGTTGACGAAGAAATCATTCGTCAACGTCTCCGGCCGATTGGTGAAGACGCCGTATTTGGCCTGCCCGAAGTTCGCATTCAAGGCGCGCATGCCGCCGATGAGTACTGTCATCTCGGGGGCAGTCAGCGTCAGCAACTGCGTCCGATCCAACAGCAACTCCTCAGCCGACAGGACCTGTCCGCTGCGAAGGTAGTTGCGGAACCCGTCGGCGACCGGCTCCATTACAGCGAAGGAATGCACGTCGGTCTGCTTCTGCGAAGCATCCGTGCGCCCCGGCGAGAAGGGAATCTTCACCTTGTGCCCGGCCTTTTTCGCAGCTTCCTCGACGGCTGCGCAGCCGCCCAGCACGATCAGGTCTGCAAGCGAGACCTGCTTTCCTTTGTTTCCGCCTTTGTTTCCGTTGGATGGGGAGCCGTTGAACTCCTTTTGGATCGCCTCCAGCTTCTTGAGAGCCTTCGCCAGTGCGGCCGGCTGGTTCACTTCCCAATCTTTTTGTGGCGTGAGGCGAATGCGCGCCCCGTTCGCCCCCCCGCGCTTGTCGGAGCCGCGGAACGACGCCGCCGAGGCCCAGGCAGTCGTGACCAGTTGGGAGATCGACAGTCCGGAGGCGAGGATTTTGGCCTTGAGAGCGGCAATGTCCTTCTCCCCGATCAATTTATGATCCACGGCGGGAACAGGGTCTTGCCACACTAGAGACTCCTTGGGAACGAGCGGGCCAAGGTAGCGCGCGATCGGCCCCATGTCGCGGTGCGTCAGCTTGAACCATGCCCGCGCAAACGCGTCTGCGANNTAGAAGCGCCGTGAAATCTTTTCGTAAGCCGGGTCGAGCCGCAAGGCGAGATCCGTGGTCAGCATGGAGGGCGCATGACGTTTTGATGGATCGTACGCATCCGGCACAGTACCCTTGCCCGCGCCATTTTTCGGTGTCCACTGATGCGCCCCGGCCGGACTCTTCGTCAGTTCCCATTCGTAGTTGAACAGGTTGGTGAAGAAGTTGTTGCTCCACTTGGTAGGCGTCTGGGTCCAAATGACTTCCAGTCCGCTGCCGATCGTGTCACCGCCATGACCTTTGCCAAGTTTATTCTTCCATCCGAAGCCTTGATCCTCAATGTTGGCGCCTTCCGGTTCGTTGCCCACATATTGAGCGGGAACGCCAGCGCCGTGCGTTTTGCCGAACGTATGCCCCCCGGCAATGAGCGCAACGGTCTCTTCGTCATTCATCGCCATGCGGGCGAAAGTATCCCGGATATCGCGTGCCGCGGCAATCGGATCCGGCTTACCATTCGGCCCTTCCGGGTTCACATAGATCAGACCCATCTGCACGGCAGCGAGCGGNNACATAGATCAGACCCATCTGCACCGCGCCGAGAGGATTCTGAAGGTCACGATCGCCGCTGTAGCGCTCATCCGCCAGCCACGTGCCCTCAGGTCCCCAATAAATTTCCTCTTCGGGCTCCCACACGTCCGCGCGCCCGCCGCCAAAACCGAAGGTCTTGAAGCCCATCGATTCGAGTGCGACGTTGCCGGCGAGAATCATCAGGTCGGCCCAGGAAATTTTCCGGCCATACTTCTGCTTAATCGGCCACAGCAGCCGGCGCGCCTTGTCCAGGTTCACATTGTCCGGCCAGCTATTGAGCGG
>PMXH01000396.1 GCA_003165855.1 Acidobacteriaceae bacterium
CGCATGGTGAAGAACTGATCGAGGGCAAGATCTCCGTGGAAGATTTGGCCGCCGGTTAGGCCATAGACGTCTTCGAGATCCTGCGGGGTGATGATCTGGTGGGTAAGGATCATCTCCGGCAGATTGGGAGCGTATTGGGCGAGTGTCTGTACTACAGTTTGGCCGAGTGCTTTGCGCTGCTCTTCCCAATTCCCCTTCAACTTGTAGGGCGCGTACTGCATATAGATGGACATCACGTGCTTGCCATCGGGTGCGAGGGTGTGATCGGTCAATGACGGGATGGTGGCTTCGAGATAGGGCTGGCGGGAGAAGTTGCCGTACTTGGATTCGTCGAAGGCGCGCTCGAGATAGTCGATCTCGGGGCCGATGTGAATGCGGCCTTTGAGTGCGACGCCATCTGCGTTTTTCAACGCGGTGAAAGTTGGCAGGCCCGAGAGAGCGAGGTTCACTTTCGCGACCGTGCCGTTGCCGCGGAAGTGTTGCAGCTTCTGCACGAAGTCGGGAGAAAGATGCGTGGGATCGGTGAGCTTGAGCAGGGTGCGTTTGGGGTCGGCGTTGGAGATAACTGCTTTGGCGCTGATCTCTTCTCCCGTGCCGAGCAGCACGCCGGTGGCTGCGCCATCTTTCACGCGAATTTCGATAACCTCGGCTGCGGTGCGAATCTCGACACCTGCGGCTTTGGCGGCAGAGGCCATGGCTTGGGTTAGTGCGCCCATGCCGCCGGCGGCGAAGAACGCAGAGCCAGCGGGATGAGAGTCGCCAGCGGCGCGGATCAGCAATTGCAGACTGCTACCGGCGGACCACGGACCGAGGAAGGTTCCGAAAATTCCGCGAGCGGCGATTACTGCGCGCAACAATTCGGTTTCGAAATATTCCGCTACCAGATCCGCGACGGCCATCGGTCCCCAGCGCAGGACGCGGTACATATCGCGCTTGCCGAGATTGCGAAGGGCGCGTCCGGTTTTGAGCATGCTCCACAGATCGCCGCCGCTGGGGTGGTCGATATCGGGCGGAGTGGTGGCGAGAGCTTCCGCAATCACTTTGCTGATCTTGGCAAGTGATGCCGCGAACTCGGGATACCTGGTCGCGTCTTTCTGCGAAAAGGCAGCGATGGACTGAGCGGATTTGTTTTCGTCGGAGTAGAGCGAGAGGGCGCGGCCGTCGGGCGACAGAGCGGTTACGCAGGTTTCTGGCGTGATGAATCTCAGGCCATGTTTTTCTAGTTGCATGTCGCGGACGATGTCCAGACGAATGGGGCCAGCGGTATGGGCCAGCGTGGAGCAACGGAAGCCGGGATGAAATTCNNTGGCCGCCGCCGATGATGAGGATGTCGCGCGTGGCGTTTCCGTTTGCATTCATATGGTGTATTCCCCGGGTGTACCGGAAGAACGCCTTGAGACCGCCGAGTGCGGGTTGGGGAGTAGGGATCCCCTTCGGCTCCGCTCAGGGCAAGCTTCGACTGCGGTTGCTCTTCGCGCTTGGGGCGCGACGAACAATCCTCGCTCAGGATGACAGAGTTGGGGATAACAGTTGAGGCTCATGCGTTAGGCAGCACCTCCGAGGTCTTTCAACATTTCTAACGCGGCGAGACGTCCGGGGGCGCCCATGATGCCGCCACCGGGATGCGTAGCCGAACCGCACATGTAGAGATTCTGGATGGGCGTGCGGAAACGCGCGTAGCCCGGCGCGGGGCGCAGGAAGAAGAGTTGTTCCAGCGAAAGTTCTCCCTGGAAAATGTTGCCTTCACTCAATCCCCACTCGCGTTCGAGATCGAGCGGAGTGATGACTTGCCGGTGCAAGATGATGTCTTTGATGTTGGGTGCGTACTCGGCGATGGTGTTGACGACGGTGTCGCCGAAGGCTTCTTTTTCAGTGTCCCAGTGCAAGCCGGGGCGCAGCTTGTAGGGTGCGTACTGCACGAAGCAGGAAAGCACATGCTTGCCCGGAGGCGCGACCGAGGGATCGGTGAGCGAAGGGATGACCATGTCGATGTAGGGGCGGCGCGAAAAATTGCCGTACTTGGCGTCGTCGTAGGCGCGTTCCATGTATTCGACTGACGGAGAAATCGACATTGCGCCGCGCAGGTGCGGGCCGGGGCCGGGCATGCACTTGAAGTTCGGGAGACCATCGAGCGCCATGTTCACCTTGCCAGACGAGCCGCGGTATTTGAAGCGGTTGATGTCTTCGAGGAAGTCGGCGGGGAGTTCGGCGGCTTCGATGAACTTGTTGAAGGTTAGGCGGGGATCGACGCTGGAGGAAATTGTTTCGGCATAGATTTCGTCGCCGTTGGCGAGGACTACACCTTTGGCCTTGCCATCTTTGACGATGATTTTCGCGATGGCGGCTTGGGTGCGAATCTCGACTCCGGCTTCACGAGCGGCGTCGGCGATTGCATTTGAGATTGCTCCGGTGCCGCCGCGGGCGAATCCCCAGGCGCGGAATGCGCCGTCGATTTCTCCCATGTAGTGATGCAGCAGAACGTAGGCGGTGCCGGGCGATCGCACACCGAGGAACGTGCCGATGATGCCAGAAGCCGACATCGTGGCTTTGAGCACATCTGTTTCGAACCATTGATCGAGGAAATCAATGGCGCTCATGGTCATGAGCTGGACCTGGTTGTATTTGTCGTAGCTCGACATGCCCTGGAAGCGGCGGCCGATGAAGAGCAGTTTCATCAGTTCGCGGGGGTTAAGGGTGTTGGGATCGGGCGGGACCATGCTGAGGATCGGTTTCACGAAGCGGCACATGGCTTGCATGGCCTTGCCGAATTCGTCGTAGGCTTCGGCGTCCACGCGGGAGTGGCGGGCGATCTCGCGGTGAGTCTTGCCATGATCGTTCACGCGCCACAGGTAATCGCCGCTGGGCATGGGCGTGAACGTGCCGTCGAGCGGGAGAATTTCGAGGCCGTGGCGAGGAAGGTCGAGGTCACGAATGATTTCCGGCCGCAGCAGCGAGACTACGTAAGAGCAGACGGAGAATTTGAAGCCGGGAAAAACTTCTTCCGTGCAGGCCGCGCCGCCGAGAATGTGGCGGCGTTCGAGCACCAGAACTTTCTTTCCGGCGCGCGCCAGGTAGGCGGCGTTGACCAGGCCGTTGTGGCCGCCGCCGATTACGATTACGTCGTATGAAGTAGCCATAAGCTCATAGCCTTTAGCTGTTCGCTTGTCGGTTGAGAATGGGGACGAGGAATCTTAGCGCAGTTTTGGGGTGCGCGTATCAGAGGCCGCTGGGAAGGACGCTCCAGCTGCGGAGGACGTTCGATAGGACTGGGATGATGGAGTGCATGAGTCGAAGGCACATTCTATCGGGAACGAGGAATTTTGTCTGCAAGATAAGCGACTGCAAGATAAGCGACTGCTGAGACTTGTTGCGCGGAGATCCCTCGCTCCGGCTGAAAAGCGCCTGCGCTCGGGATGACTAAAGCGTATTTGGTCTCTTCAATTGGCCTTCGGTTCCGTTACACGGGCGTCATCCCGAAGCCCCGCGTTTTCTCCAGCGGGGCGAGGGATCTCCCGTTGATTTGCTGCCGGTTCGGGCTTGTAGACATCTCCCCAATCCTTCGCAAGGTCCTCCCAGCGCGGATTCATTGATTCGATGAGCTCGATCTTCTTGCTGCGACGCCAGCCTTTGATTTCTTTTTCACGATTGATGGCGGCATCGGGATAGAAGAAGCGTTCGTAATAAACCAAGCAGGTCAAGTTGTAGCGGCTGGTGAACCCGGGTGTGAGTTTATGCCTGTGCTGCCAGACGCGGTGCGGGAGGTTGCCGGTAATGCCTGTGTACAGAACTGCGGATTTGGGTCCGTCGGTCATGATGTAGACGGAAAATTGTTTGGGCGGGCGCATTGGTTTTTCTTAGCGCAAGAGGGTCGATCCTGTCTGTGACGCATGACCATAGAGCCGATTCTAGGGAGATCCCTCGCCCCGCTGGAGGACGCGGGGCTTCGGGATGACGCCATCGAACAGGGCTCCGGCGTATAATCCGGTTTCGAGTTCGATATTCATCCTTTCATCGAGGTCACTTCCTTGCCTATTGGAACCGCGTTTCACGAGAGAACTTTTCCGCTTTGCCAGAGCTTGAATTACCGCGAGTGGTCGGGATACTACACGGTCAGCGTGTATGAGGTGCATCATGAGCATGAGTACAATGCCATCCGCAATGCGGCGGCGCTGATTGATATTTCTCCGCTCTACAAGTATTTGATTACGGGTAAAGACGCGACCCGGCTGGTGAACCGCGTGATCACGCGCGACATTAATAAAGTGAAAGTGGGGCAGGTGATTTATTGCTGCTGGTGCGATGAAGAGGGCAAGGTCATCGACGATGGAACGATTTCGCGGCTGGAGGAGAATGTTTATCGGTGGACAGCAGCCGATCCGAGCTTGCGCTGGTTTCGGCAGAACGGCCTGAACATGGATGTGCAGGTCGAAGATATTTCGGAGAAGATTGCGGCGTTGGCGTTGCAGGGACCGACTTCGGCGAAGTTGCTGAAGACGGTGGCTGACGCCGACATTGCGAACCTAAAATATTTTCGCGTGACGCATGGCAAGATTGCGGGCGTGCCGGTGGATATTTCGCGCACTGGTTACACGGGCGATCTTGGATATGAAATATGGGCGCCGTGGAACGAGGCCGTGAAGGTTTGGGATGCGTTAGCGGAAAAAGGAAAGCAGTTTGATCTGCACGCGGCGGGGATGTTGGCGCTGGATGTGGCGCGGGTGGAGGCTGGGTTGCTGTTGATTGAAGTGGATTACTCGAGTTCGAAGAAGGCGCTGATTCCATCGCAGAAGTACTCGCCGTATGAGTTGGGCTTCGGCAAGATGGTGCATCTGGAGAAAGAGAATTTCATTGGCAAGCGGGCGCTGGAGCAGGACGCGAAGAACGGCGTGGCGCGGCAACTCGTGGGCGTCGAGGTGGATTGGACCGATGTTGAGGCGTTGTATGAACGCTATGGGCTGACTCCGGCGGCACCGAGTCAGGCTTCGCGCGTGGCTGTGCCTTTGTACTCGGGAGACAAGCAGGTTGGCAAGGCGACGACTACGAGCTGGTCTCCGATTCTGAAGAAGATGATTGCGCTGGCCAGCGTGGAGACTGAGCATGCGAAGTTGGGAACGCAGTTGCAGATGGAGATCACGATCGAGGCGATCCGTCTGAAGACGAATGTGAAGGTGGTGCCGGTGCCGTTTTTTAATCCGGCGAGGAAGACGGCAACGCCGGTGTAGCGAGTTCTCACCACGGAGACACAAAGTCACGGAGAAAAACCTGGAACGAGGACGTAAAGTTGCCACCGTCCATTCACGACAATCTACTGGTCTCGTATGAAGTTCAATGCGAAGCGCGGACCATCACGCTTCGTACCGAATATCGTGAGGCAAACAGGCCGACGGAGTTTACGAACGTCATTTTCCAGGGTGTGCAGGGCTATCGCTTCGAGAATGACGCATTCGGAAACATCATCTTCGGCGTGGAAACGGTAACCGTGGAATATCTGCTGACAGAATTTGGTGCCGAGATATCAGAATCGTATCGCATGGCCGGCTCGCCTGGGCCTTGGGCCGCGGACCTTAGCTCAGCCTCTGAGTATCTACGTGAACGCGGAATAAAAGGCTTCACGCTGTCTTCGTCGTGCGGCTTGTCCGGTTGGGTTCTTGCGAGAGAGGTCGCTATCGTGAATGCCGAGGCGTGCGCCGAGACAAACCCTCAGCCCCCTCGTTAGCGTCGGTGCCTCAGGAAGTAGATTCTGTTCGTCCAGGTCCACTTGCTGGTTTCGGTTACCAGCCTGCTCAAGGCCCAGACCAAACCTCCAATATCGGCTGGAGAAATCGTTTTTTCAACGACGAAAATCACGCCGCCATGGACGCGAGCTTCTTCCGCCCAGCTCTTGAGCAAGATAGGGATTGTTCTGCGATCGTAGGTGACGAGCGTCAAGCCTCGCTCTGCGGCTTCGCGCAGACAGGCAACATCGTTCTGCCCGAGGAGGCGTCCGCTTTCCCATTGCGCAAGAGAATAAATTTCGAGATTGCGATGGCGGCGACGAAGTCCCATCGCTACACGCGAAGAGATGTGCTCATCGAGAAGAAGCTTGAGCATTCCGTTTTGCTGCTTTAGTGGGAACGAATTCGGTGGCTTGCGGCAACAGCCGCTTCAGCGTATTGAAATTTGTGGTCGCGTTCTCGGCCATTGCCTCATCGATCTCTTCGGGAAAGGCTTGAGCATAATTGATAGCAGCGTGCACTTTCGTTTCCGGCCACTGGAGATGCCGAGCCACAGCCGATGCATTTCTCTGGTAACTCTCGAACAGGAGCATGACCTCCCACACGGCAAGCGTGCTGGCTTGCAGGTAAGCCTGCCGGCCCGCGGGCGAATCGCGGAAGTCGATGAATGCAAACTCCGAGCGGCGCAGGCCTTCCTCGACCAGGCGAGCACTGGCGTCGCTGGCAGTCCATCCGTGGCGGTTCGCCATGCGCTTGAGGCGCTTTCCGCTGTGCGCCGAGAGGCGCATGCTGATGACCATCGACGGAGCTGGTTTCATAGCAATCTCCTGTAACTGTTGTAACTATTGTAACACTCTGGCCCGGCGAAGGCACTGCCGGTGTGCAGGCGAGCCGGGGGCGGCTGTCCCCACATGTTGCTTGCCAATTATGTGTTCTGAATAGATGCTGCCGCGCGATGCTTGCCCACAACGTAGATCCCTACTCCGACCAGAACCAGCACTCCGGTTCCTCCTACAATCTTGAATAGAGCCAGCGGCTTGTTGGGCTCATCCGGTTGCGGAATCAGCGACAAAGCGATGGTCATCGTGGTGGTGAGGAATCCGATGGTCGCCACCAGCTTCGCCACCGTGCTTCCCCCCGGCACGCGGATCACCTCCGGCCCGGCGGTCTCGTGCTGCAGCTTGATCATGGCGGCAAAGAGGTAGAGGTAGGGGATGAAGTAGACGATCACTCCCATGCTGACCAGAACGTCGTAAGCGCCCTTCACGCTAGTCCCGGCTTGGCCAAGAAAGATGAAGAGTGCGCCGAGGACGAACTGGGTCAACAACGCCACCCATGGAGTTTTCCAGCGCGGGTGCAGCGCGCCGAAGGCTGGGGGCAGAAAGCGATCGAGGCCGGCGACGAAAGGCAGGCGAGCGACGGCGGCGAGGTAGGCTCCGGCGGCGCCGATGTTGCTGAGGGCGATGAGGAATGCGGCGACCGGCAATACTCCGGGAAAACCCACGCGGGACGCGGTTTTTGAGATGGCCTGCACCAATCCCTGCAAGCCGCTGACTTCGCTGGAGGGCAATGCCAGCAGCACGCAGGCCGTGCCCAGGATGTAGCAGAGGGCTACCGTCATGCCGCCGAAGAGCAGAGAGAATGGAATGGAGCGGCGGGGATTCTTGATCTCTTCTCCCATGAAGGAGGCGGTTTCGCATCCACCGAAGGCGAAGGTCAGCACCGACCAGAAAATGAGGTCGTTCAGGTGAGTGCTGGGCGTCATCGAGTGCACGGTAAAGGATGTGGCTGAACCGTAGCGATGCCAGGCGATTAATCCCATGACGATGACGATGCCTACGGGAATCCACATGGCGAGTGCGCCAACGTTGTGCAGCCACTTACCGACATCGAGGCCGACGATATTCATCAACGTGGCGATGCTTAGCGTGAGCAGGGAGAAGACGATGTAGAACGTGGCGTTGTTCGAGAGATGCGCCCACGCGGTCTGGCGCATGAAGAGAATGTTGCTGGCGGCGAAGTAGAGGACGGCGGGGAAGTAGGGAAGATTGCTGGTCCAGTAGGTCCAGGCAGACATGAAGCCGGAGAAGTCTCCGAAGGCGCGCTTGCTCCAGACGTAGAGGCCACCTTCGCTGGGATAGCGGGACGAAAGCTCGAGCACGGAAAGCGCAAGGGGCGTGTAGAAGCAGAGCCAGGCGCCGATCCAGATGACGATGGAGCTTGGACCGGCGGCGGCAGCGGTGGCGATCCAGCGCAGGCTGATGCCGGTGACGACATAGAACAAAACGAGATCGCGGAAGCCGAGCACACGCTTGGGCCGGTTGGGATCCTCGGCGTCGGCGATGGACACGCTGGGAGAGAGGAATGGGGTTCGGTGCAGCGGGTCGAGGTGCGGGTTCGGNNATTTCGCGATGCGAGTAAAGCGAGTCAGGAATAACATCGATGCGGGCTGGGAGCAAGATGAAAGTTTTGTTGGGAGTGGGTCAGTTTCCGAAACTGACCCACTCCCGTTTTGTTGTTCAAGCGACGATCAGCGCGGAATGTAGTCATCGAGCAGCGGGACCACTTGGGAAGCAAAGGGGAGAAGGCGTTGCTGGGCGGCGTCCAGCGTTTCGCCGGGGAGCATCGGAGTGACGATCCGCACCAGCGCGCCGTCGCTGCGGTTCATGCGAATCGAGTCTTTGACCAGATAGAACTTGGCCCAGTACTCACTGGCCACACCGCGATTGTGGGCCCAATACCAATACAGCACCAACTGGCGGGCACCGGCTTTGGCGATGACATAGCGGTTGGCTGGGAATGGGATATGGCCGGGAAAGGCAAGCATGATGCGGCTATCTTCCACGGGAGTCCAGCCACCGCCGGGCAGACAGTTCTTGGGAGAGTGGATGGTGTCTCCCGTGCGCTGGCTGGGAAAGTAGGCGATGTACAAGTTTGTGGGCGCAGGTTGATCCGAGGCGCGATAGTCGCGCACCAAGAAGTCGCCCGGGCCCAATACATCGAGAGTGTCCTGATCCAGCGGGACGTCTCTACCGCTCCAGTTTCCCAGACGGGCGGGAAAAGCCGAAAGGGGCAGGCGCGAGGGGATGTTCTCAGTGCGGCCACGCGCCTGTAGCAGAATCGCCGTAAGCGTGATTAGCCCGGCAGCAAGAACAAAACGCAGCCCGCTAAATTGCTTCATGATTCCCTGCCTTCCTCGAGCCAGAAAATGCGGATGAGGCCATGCAGAAGATAGAGCATGAGCAGAGACGCGACAAACATGAGCCAACCCTGGAACTCGTGGAAGAAGCCTTGCGCTTTATCCGGATCCCAATATTGGACCAGCAGTCCTGTGATCACAACGCGCAGGCTGTTGGCGGCAACCGCGATGGGAAGCGAGGCTACCGCCAATAGGATGCGTACGGCGATTCTACGTTCCATCAGATAACCGTAGATCACGGCCAGTGCCGCTAGAGACATCAGGGAACGAATGCCACTGCAGGCGTCTGCGACTTCCAAAGACATGGCCGGAAGGACGATTATGTTGCCTTCCCGCAGGACGGGGACGCCCAACCAGGGCAAAATGGTGCTGGCAATGCGCGACGCCAGCAACTGCAGCGGAAAGGTGATCTGGTTGAGGATGATGACTGGAATGGGGATCATCAGCAACAGGAACGCCCAAGGAAACAGGATAGCGCGGAAGAAACTCCAACCGAGAATGAATACGGTCAAGCCGGCCAGCACGATCAGCAATGACAGACGGGAAAGGAAAAGCTCCGCACCCATCTGACCAAGAACGAGCACGCACAGTCCGAACCCCAAGAGCAGCAATCCCCACCAGGACGAGAAGAGAGTGAGGCGGGCCAGTTTGGACCTCTCCTGCCATATGACGAAGCCGGAAAACAGAGGAACGAAGAAACCGTGCGAGAAATTGGGATCATGCCACCACTGTCCAACCAGGTGGGTGAGCGTCGGGGTGTACAGCCAGAAGAGCAAGCCAGCCAGCACGACTACCTGCCACAAAGGGGGCCACGCCGTCTCGGCGATGAGTGCTGGCGGGGATGGCTGTTCGGCTTGCAACACCTGGCTCCAGGGAAACGGCCTCTAGCTTAACTTAACAGGGATGCCATACAGAAGCGAACCGATGAGCATCCGCAATCAAAACCCGGGTCCGGGAAACTTACGTGGCCAAACTGGGGCGGGGGATGCATGAAGTGCCGGAGCTATGGCCAGATCCCTAAGCGTAAAGGAGTTTGGGTACTATTTCTTCTGCCAGCGGAGGCCATGGCGATAATGGTTATCATCGATTGGGCAAATACTTTCCCTTTTGTGCGGGGCGCGGGTGGGGTAAGATAAAAAGTGGTTTCTCGCTCTTGAGCCCGCTTCTAGCTGGTAAACTCTTGAAAGCAAGGCGCTAAGTCCGTAAGGCGAAGTTCCCCTGGAGGGTGCAAGGATGGTCCTTCCCGTGCTGGTTTTAACCCGTTGTCTTCCCAAGTGGACCTTGCGAGTGAGTCATCCTTTTGAAAAAAGGCCGTAAGATGGAACCAGATTTCCGCCAAGCCGTGGAAAACGTGCAGACCGCCATGACGCACAAGCTCGAATTTGTAGAGGGTGTGAGTCCGAGCATGCGGAGCGTGGAGGCGGTGATGGTGGAGGTTGCGCAAAGCGAAGTTCCGGTGCTGCTGCTGGCAGAACGCGGAGCGGGCAAGAAAGCGACGGCGCTGCGGGTTCACGAACTTTCGCGGCGGGCAGGGCAAGCATTTCGCGTTATTTCTTGTGCCGGGCTGGAATCCGGCAGGTTTGAGGATTCAGACGGCGAGCAAGGTTTGCTGGTTGAAGGCACGGTTTTTCTGGAGGAGTTGGCAGATCTGGGCGCGAAAGGTCAGTCCCAGTTGCTGGAGGCCTTGACTCGGGGAAGCACGAATGGAGGCGGCGTGCAGGGGGCCCGGCTGATCTGCGGCAGCGCCCGCGACCTGGAGGCCGAGGTAAGGGCGGGGAACCTCCGCGAGGATTTGTATTACCGGATCAGCGGAGTGTGTTTGCGGCTTCCTCCGCTGCGTCAACGCCGGGAAGATATTCCTGTTCTGATGGAACACTTTCTTCGGAAATGCGGGCGCGATTTTCAGCGCGCGGTTCCGGTTCTGAGTCGAGAGACCCAGCGCTTGTTTGAGGAATATTCCTGGCCGGGGAACGTGCGAGAACTGGAAAACGCAGCCAAAGCGATTGTGGCCCTGGGAGACGAAGCAGTGGCCATGGGGGGCTTGCGTGCGATGCTGCGCCGGACGGATGCGGGAGGTAACGGGCGGATCTCGCTGAAGCAGGCGGCGCGCGCCGCTTCGCGCGAAGCGGAGAAAGAGTTAATCCTGCGGGCATTGACTCGTACCCGGTGGAACCGGAGGCGGGCGGCGCAAGACTTGCAAATCAGTTATAAGGCATTGTTGTACAAGCTTAAACAGATAGGATGCTCCGAGTACCGAGCTTCTTCCTAGGAGAACGCATGAAGAAAGTAACAAAGCTTGCCGGCCTGGCGCTGTTAGGGTTGGTGACCATCGGCATGTGGGCCCAAGACGATGCAGATGCCGCAGGCGCGGCTAAGCCGGCCAAAGCCGCCGTGCCGGAGGTTCAGGTGTCTGGTGCGGGGGTTCCGTCGGATTATGTCATCGGGGCGGACGATACGCTGCGTATCTCGGTGTGGAAGGAACCCGACATGAGCGTTACCCTCCCGGTGCGTCCGGACGGCAAGATTTCGATGCCCTTGCTGGACGACGTGCAGGCGGCAGGCTTGACTCCCATGCAACTGGGGGTCTCGATCAGGGATAAGCTGAAGAAATACATCGCGGACCCGCGGGTGACGGTGGTGGTGACGGCGATGAACAGCCAGCGGATTTATGTGCTGGGCGAGGTGACGCACACCGGCGCGATGGCTCTGTTACCCAACATGACCGTCTTGCAAGCGCTGTCGAGTGCGGGATTCACGCAATTTGCCAATCTCAAGGCGATTTACCTGCTGCGAGTGCAAGATGGCAAGCAGACGAAGATGCCGTTTAACTACAAAGACGCGATCAAGGGCCGCGGTACGCAGCAAATGATCACGCTCAAGCCGGGAGACACGATCGTTGTCCCGTAAGCATGGAAACAGAAACGCCGAAGAGGAACCAAGATGAACAGAGGCCACATCCTCATGACCCTAGCGCTGACCCTGATCGGGGTTAGCGTGGCCTGGGCGCAAGACGACCAGAACCAGCCACCTGCGCCCCCAGTGCCCGCCTTTGGGCAGGAAAGCCCCGTACCGGCGGTGAGCGAGAACCCGC
>PMXH01000608.1 GCA_003165855.1 Acidobacteriaceae bacterium
TTTGCCGGTGCTAAGGACGCGCGAGGCGGCTTCAATCTCGTCTTCGGCGAACGACGGCCAAGTGCCCTGAGTGAAAGCAATTTGTTGACAAGTGGCATTCATTGTATTGGTCTTGCTGTTTCCTTTTGGATTCAGAGATTCATCCGATTCAATCATTTGACACTTCTACTTCGCCCCACTCAAGCTGACAAGCACCCCATGAGTAGCCGACGCCGAAACCAACGAGCATCACTTTGCTACCAGGTGTGAGTTGTGGCGCTATACGCGAAAGCGTGAGTGGAATTGTGTTGCTTACTGTATTACCGACATCCTGCAGCGAAAGTGGAACTTTTTCCTTGGGAAGGTGCATCTTAGTCCGCAGGTGTTCGTTCATAAAGGCGTTTGCCTGGTGAAATACAAACGTATCCACTTGTTCAGCAGTTAGGCCTGTCTTCTCCAACAATCGGTTGACGAGTGCGGGAACGCGCTTAAGCGTGAAGGCGAATAACTCCTGACCGTCCATAAACAGATTTGCTTCGGTGCGGATACTTCCGTTCTCGTCACAAACTTCCCGCAGGGATTCTCCGGCGTAGGGTCTGCGCGCCCCACCTATGGGGACAATTAGATTGTTGCAACCCGCCCCATCGGTACCCACCTCGGTGGCAACAACCAGCGCTCCCGGCCTATCCTCGCTGATAACAGTTGCCGTGGCCGCATCTCCGAAAAGCACGCGCACCGATCTGTCCTGTGGGTGGATGTACTTGCTGTACGTCTCGCCAGTCAGCAGCAACACATTGCGCGCACTCCTGGAAGAAATGAGCGCATTCGCTAGTTGAAGGCCATATATATAGCCCGAGCAGCCCTGGTTGAAATCGATGGCGCCGCAGTTCACAGAGAGCAGCAAGCGATTCTGCAGGATGCACGATGAGGCGGGCAGCGCGTGGTCGGGGCTCTGGGTGCAGAACAGCAGATAATCTATTTCGTCACGGCGGACACTGCTATTTGAAAAGAGCCGCTCCGCCGCAGCAAAGGCGAGGTCGGTCGCTGTCTGATCGGCGGCCGCAACTCTGCGCGACTCAATCCCGGTCTTCTGACCGACGCGCTCCATGTCCCATGTGGGGTTCTCAGCCTGAAGGTCGCCGTTGGAAACTAAGCGCTCCGGCAGATAGTAGCTCAACGCGGCTATACGTGCGCACATATTGTCCTTTATGCTACGGATGCTTTAGCGGTGACACTCTCAATCACGTCGTTTACCGTAACGAAGCCGCGGATTTCTTTTCCGGTCAGTTGGATTTCATAGCGCTCGTCGAGCAGCGAGATGATGGTGAGCCACGCCAGGGAGTTCCACTCCCCGTACGCAGCTATCGGTTGTTGTGGATCAATTGAAGATGCCTCGCATTCAAGGGCTTCGGCAAAGAGTTGAATCAGTTCCTGGTTCGTCATCGAAGTTGCTCCTAAGACAAAAGTGATTTTCCTGGCACTCCCAACAGGGTTTGACCGCCGCCCACGTTGCGAAAGGCAACGCTCCCAGCACCCACAACGGCATATTCGCCCACTCGGACCCCGGGCGTTACGCTGGCGTGGCTGCCCAGGAATACGCCCCTTTCAAGGGTGGCGTGGCCGGTCACGTCGCAGTGTGCGCTGAGGGTGCAGCCATCACCGATTACCGTGTCGTGTCCGCATGTGGCGGCCAGGTTAATGTGAACGTGATTGCCAATGACCACATTCGTGGTGATCACTGCGGAGCGGCAAACAATGATGCCGCTGCCCAGGATGCAGCCAGGGCCAATCGCCGCACTAGGGTGGATCAGGTTTACAAACTTACCGTCGCGGGCGGCGATCCTCTCCGAGACGGCAAGTTTCGCCTTCGGATTGCCAATGGTACATACGAAGCGATCGTCCTGCTGGGGTATGTAATTGTCGATGGTTCCCAGCACGCGCTGCCC
The DNA here is from genome assembly GCA_003165855.1 of Acidobacteriaceae bacterium. Lineage (GTDB taxonomy): Bacteria > Acidobacteriota > Terriglobia > Terriglobales > Acidobacteriaceae > Sulfotelmatobacter. The sequence goes on from PMXH01000608.1 coordinate 1,926, forward strand.
GAAGCCGTTCGAACTCAGAATTTGGGCGGCTCGTTCACGATCGTCATCGAGTAGCCCGCCGAATTCCCAGTCCGGCGTTGTCGCCATCTCGCTGACCAGCCAGATAACTTCCCGGGCGAAATCGCCGGCACCGAGGAGAATCAATCGAGGAGTCAAAGGGTGAAGCCTCCATCCATGACAAACTGAGAACCGGTAATGCTCTGTGCGGCCTCAGACAGGAGGTATGCGGCCATCACACCGACTTCTTCCGGATCTATGATCCCTAGAAACTGCTGCTCTTCTATTCGTTCGAAGTCCATGATTGACCCGGCAGCATGATCGAGCATTGGCGTCTTTACGTATGCGGGAGCGATGCAATTGACGCGAACCCGCTTCGCCGCCAGTTCCTTCGCGGCGGCGCGCGCAACCGCATAGAGAGCCATCTTGCTCGCCGAATATGCCGCCATTCCAGGCGAGGCAACAAGCGCAGCTGCCGATGAAATCAAAACCACCGAGACCCCGGTTGCCGCTGCAACGTTCCTGGCCGAGACAGCACGCAGCAACATGAGTGCGGCATGAAGGTTGGGAACCATCATCGAATCAATATTGGCGGACGAAACTGTTCTCAGCGGGATATGATTAAGGGCTCCAGCGCAATGCACAGCACCATCCAGCGGCGCGCCACCGCCTCCGACCAATTCTGCTACCCACTTGGGAATCTCATCGAGATTTGCGAGGTCAAAGGCCGAGCACAGATGAATCGTACTATTCTCGGTTGCAGCCAGCGTCTCTTGAAGAGCATCTGCACGTCGCCCGTTCAGGATCAGCCGAGCCCCCAGCCGGCTCAACACAACGGCGGTCGCTCGCCCAATCCCCGAAGAGGCCCCGGTGACAAGCACACGTTTTCCCGTGAGGTCCAATGGGTTGTACACGACGCCCCCTCGCGCTTTTGCGCCCAGAATGCCTGGTAGCTCTGAATCATCCTCAACAAGCGACCACAAACCCTAACGCAAGATCACTCTCATGCGAAATCATTGAACTGCTACTGAGAGCAGCATTAGTAACTCAGAAGCACTCATCACCGCTGCTCATTTCGCATGTCCGTCATGGTATTCAGTCCCATAAACTCCGGCATCGTTGCATGATCTTGATTCGAAATTCCGTCGCGCCTAAGCACGCGCAAGACTGTCATGCCCAGGATCTTGGCGTCCAGCCATAGAGACCAGTGATCGACGTACCACGCATCCATCGTAAATTTCTCTTCCCAGTTCAGCGCGTTTCGGCCGTTCACTTGGGTCCAGCCAGTGATACCCGGCAGAACATCGTGCCGACGGGCCTGTTCTGGTGTATAGCGATCCAGATATCTCATGAGCAGGGGACGAGGACCCACCAGGCTCATTTCACCGCGAATAACGTTCCACAACTGCGGCAACTCATCGATACTCATGGAACGCAATAGTCGCCCCAGCCGTGTTAATCGGTCGGCATCCGGCAACGTCACTCCATTCCTGTCCCGGGCATCACGCATGGTTCTGAACTTGAAGAGCATAA
>PMXH01000108.1 GCA_003165855.1 Acidobacteriaceae bacterium
GCTGAAGACCTCTGTCGAACGCTCGGCTTTACTCATCCTTATCTGACCATCGAGTCTGTCTCCGGACCTACGGAGATGTGGTACCTCAATGGGTTCGACTCGGAAGCCGAAGTGGAGAAGCTCAGGGAGGCGTATCAGCAGAATACCAAATTACTGGCGGCTCTGGACGACATTACNNATCGTATTGTTCGATGGCGATCCGCCGATGAATGGCACGGTTTTTGAAATGAAGGACGGCAGCAGGATGCTGGTGCGAACGACGCAAAGTTCTTCTGAAGCACACGCCCTCGCTGTGTCGGCAGGTTTAACCGCGAGGGTCTTTCGGTCATTTTTCTATTTCCGACCACAAGGTCCCTCGTGATTGACCTTTCCCTCCGGCCCGACCTACCATTCCCGTCATGGGTGAGCAGGCGGTCGAGGACATAGCTGAAAACCCTATCGAGAAGCCCGGCGCAAACACGGCCCACCGGGTACTCTACGACGGGCAGTGCGAGATTTGTCAGGGTTGCGTGTCGTGGCTTAAAGCCCTCGACCGCGAGAATAAGACGATCTGTCTGCCCATCAGCGTAGAGGTTCTTTCAGCGGTCGATTCCCGACTCCAGATGGATGAATGCCTGCGACAGTTGCATGTCGTCACCCCCACAAGCGAAATCCATGTCGGCTGGGATGCCGTCGCTTGCTTGGCGCGTTTGTTCCCGTCTACATGGCTCATCGGCGCACTGGGACAGCGCTTCCCGTTTCGCAGTGCAGGACGGTTCTTCTACGGCTTCGTCGCCAAAAATAGATATTCTCTCAGCAAGTGTCGGGGAGGCGCGTGCCGGGTTGCAAAACCAGAAGCGGTGCGACGGAAGGCTAAGCTGGGAGCGTTTTGGTCGTGCTACACGCTGGGTTTCTTCATTCGGGTGCCGCTCGTCCTGTGGGCGGGTATCAAGGCTGCGGGGCAACGAGCGAACATCTTTGCTCGGACGTACCACAAGCGACTTGATCTGCCGAATGGCAAGCTCACGATTCTGTTTCTGAACGGGATGCTGCCCAACACCGTCCCGTTGTTGTTCGGGGAATTGTTCACGGCGATCATTTACGACGGGATCGCCATCGATCCGGGCTCGCCCAAGATGCGATGGTCTCTTGCCCGTCACCTTCGGCAGGTGAAGCCGAAAATCACAAAAGTCGTCGCTACTCATGCCCACGAAGAACACGTCGGAAACCTGAATTGGCTGGCCGAAGTTACTGGTGCTCCTGTCTACGTTTCGGAGATGACCGCCCGGTTCCTGACTCCCTTCAAGAGGCTTCCGTGGGTACGGGCCACAATAATCGGACAGCCTCCAGATTTGAAGCAGCCGTACCATCTGTTAGGCGAGACCATCGACACCGAATCTGGCTACTTGCAGGTGATCGAGACCCCCGGACATTGCGACGATCACATCGCGCTCTATGACCCCAAGGAGAAAGTGCTGTTGGCAGGCGATGCGTTCATGGGAAGCTACTTTGCAACCCCCAATCCAGATGTGGACAGCCGCAAGTGGCTCGTCAGTCTCGAACGGTTGATGGAACTCGACATCGAGATACTAGTCGAAGGGCATGGGCACATCCATACTTTGCGGACTGACATTCCGGATTTCCCCGGTGTGGTAATTCGTGAAGACCCCAAAGTCGCCATATCGCAGAAGTTGGCCTACATGCGATGGCTAAGAGAACAGATCGAAGCTGGGTTTCAAGAAGGGCTTCCGGTGCGCGTCATCGAGGCAAGTTGTTTTCCATGGGGACGCCGCACTTCATGGGAGAGTTGCGCGACCGACGAGTGCATTCGCCTCCTGAGTCTCGGTCACTTTTCTCGTACCGAACTGGTTCGCAGCTTCGTCCGCACCGATGGCGAGCAGCTTCCAACTGTCTACGAAGTCCGCATCTCCGGAGGAGAGTGATCTCCGTGCCGCTGACCGAAACGAAAGAGACCACCCCTGAAGTTCGACAGCACTCCTCGTGGATCGGCTGGGTTCCGATCTTGGTGTTGCCTCCTACGGCAGTCACTTGCCGCAATCTGCTGCCGCCTTGGGTGTTCATGTGGGCTCTTTCGTTCGCCATCTATCTCAGCCTGAAGTGGCTGACATGGTGGAGGGCGCGATCACGAATTGCTCATTCAGCATGGCGCTCAGCAGCTTATCTTTTAGGTTGGCCGGGAATGGACGCAGAAGCTTTCTTGAATGCGAATCGGCGCGTACCGAGGCCAGCGCCCCCGACATGGCTGTTGGCGACCTTGGAAACGATTCTCGGTGCGACCCTGCTTTGGGTGGTAGCACGGTCCGTTCCGCAGGGAGAACCCCTTCTGCGCGGGTGGGTGGGAATGCTGGCTCTCATCCTTCTGCTGCACTTCGGCACTTTCCAAATCATCGCGCTGCTCTGGCAAAGCGTGGGCGTCAACGCAAAAGCCATCATGTCTGCGCCACTCCGTTCCACGTCCCTTGGGGAGTTTTGGGGAAAGCGTTGGAACCTCGGTTTCCGCCAGCTTTCTCATGAGTTGATTTTCCGCCCGTTGCATCGAAGGCTGGGCGCGGACGCGGCTGGGTTCTTGGTGTTCGCGGTTTCTGGTCTGATCCACGACCTCGTGATCTCGCTGTCCGCTCGCGGGGGCTATGGTCTCCCCACACTCTATTTCGTGCTGCAAGGTATGGGGATGACTATCGAGCACTCGCGGTTTGGCAAGAGGCTTGGCCTTGGACAGGGAGTGCGTGGCTGGTGTTTCATGATGGTGCTCCTTGCGGCACCTGTGTTTTGGCTCTTTCACCCATGGTTTGTGCTGCGTGTGATACTTCCTTTCATGCAGGCGATCCACGCCCTATGACAAATTCACTCGCAGAGCGATTCTTCGACTTCGACCTATGGCTGGTTGGCGCTGCGCATTTCGTGATCCTGTTCGCTAGCTTTCAAGTGCCATACCGACTGGGGTGGAAACGGGACTTGCGACAGTTGATGCCCTTCAACCGAAAACTGCTGTGGGTGCAGAGTGGATTTACGGTGTTGACGATCATTGCTTTTGGCACTCTGACGTTGGTATTGCACATGGAAATGCTTCGGGGCGAGCGTGCTGCGTTGGGACTTGCCTGCTTCATCGGGATTTACTGGACTACTCGGATTCTCGTGGACGCTCTTTACTTTTCTCACGAGGATTGGCCCAAAGGAACAGCATTTGTTGTGGGACACGTCCTCCTGACCCTTCTGTTTCTTGCGCTTGCGGCAAGCTACCTCGGACTATTTATCTGGAACGTGTGGCTGCGACGAAATAGTTGAGGAGAAAACCGCTGATTACCACGGGCATCATCTTGTTTCTGGCAATGCTGCTGGCTCCGATCCTCCTGATCCGGTTCCGCAAACGCTGGGTGGCAGCCTTCAATCTTGCGGTTACGAATCGGGTCACGAGCCGATTCGCGGACCGATTGCCGGGCTTCGGTATCCTCACACACGTCGGACGAAAATCAGGCAAGGTCTACCGGACGCCAGTCAATGTTTTTCGAGCACCAGAGGGATTCCTCATTGCGCTCACCTACGGACGAGAAAGCGAATGGGTGAAGAATGTGATGACCTCTGGGGGATGCCACCTTGAGACTCGCGGCGTGCGGCGCTTACTTTCCGCACCAACCATCGTGCACGATCCCACTCGGAGGCGGTTTCCACTTCCTGTGCGGATCGTCCTGCGGCTGATTGGTGCGACC
>PMXH01000266.1 GCA_003165855.1 Acidobacteriaceae bacterium
CCGATCGACCGCACCGCCCCCACCGACGGATGCTTCGCCTGCAGCTCCGCTCCCAGTTCCTTCAGGATCGCGCCCATTTTTCTCGCGTTCTCGATCAGCCCATCTTCTTCATACACGCGAATCGTCGCCAGCGCCGCCGCGCATCCCATGGGATGACTGTTGTAAGTTAGCCCTCCATAAAANNTTCGCCATGCAAAGCAGATCGGGAACAACTTTCCAGTGATCGACCGCAAACCACTCTCCAGTTCGACCAAAACCAGACATCACTTCGTCGGCAATCATCAAGATGCCGTATTTGTCGCAGAGCTTGCGCAACCCAACAAGATATCCATCAGGCGGAACGAGAATCCCATTGGTTCCAGTGACAGGCTCGAGGATAAACGCAGCGATGGTTTGCGGCCCTTCGAGCTGAATGGTCTCCTCAATCATGGCAAGCGAAGATTCCGCCGATTCCCAACCGCGTTCGATCCCGTGATAAGGATCAAGCACATGCACAACGCCCGGAATGCCAGGTTCCGCAGCCCATCTCCGCGGATCGCCGGTAAGGCTCATCGCTCCCGCAGTCGCGCCGTGATAAGAACGATAGCGCGCCATGATCTTGTGACGTCCGGTGAAGAAGCGCGCGATCTTGATGGCGTTCTCGTTGGCCTCAGCGCCGCCGTTGGTGAAGAAGAACGTGTCAATATCGCCGGGAGTGATTTCGGCAAGCTTCGCGCCAAGACGCGCACGAACTTCCGTCGCCATGAAGGGATTCGCGTAAGCCAGCGTTGCCGCCTGCTCGGCGATCGCCTGGATCACGCGCGGGTCGCCGTGTCCGATGTTGACCGACATGAGCTGGCTGTTGAAGTCGATGAAGCGCTTGCCTTCTGGCGTGTAGAAGTAAATCCCCTTCGCGCGCGCCACCGGAATTGGATCGACCTTCGACTGCGCCGACCACTCATACAGCGTGTGCTTGCGCGAGAGATCGACGATTTCTTTGCCAGACATCGTTGGCGTGGTAAGAGTTGTGGTCATGGAATCCTCAGTTGTGGATGCGAGATCATCGCAGATGATTTGGTAATTGGGTAATTTTGTAATTGAGTAATTTGAAAACATCACGCAAAATCGACTTGAAATTACCAAATTACTAAATTGCCCAATTACCAAATGCCCTTCAGAACTTTCGGCTGTGCTCTTTGGCCCAGCGCTCGACGACTACCTTCTTGTCGGTGTAGAACTCGATGGCGTCGCGGCCCTGGCCGTGAAGATCGCCGAAGAAACTGTTCTTCCATCCGCTGAACGGGAAATAAGCCATGGGCGCGGCGACTCCGATGTTGATGCCGATATTTCCCGCGGGCGCTTCGTAGCGGAAGCGGCGCGCGGCAGACCCGCTCGACGTAAAGAGCGACGCTTGATTGCCATAAGCGCTGCGTTCGAGGAAAGCGAGAGCTTCGTCCATGCTGTCGGCGTGGACGAGGCTTAAGACGGGACCGAAGATCTCCGTATCGGCAAGATCGCTGGTCACCGGAACATCGTCGAGGATGGTGGGCTTCACGAAGTTGCCGGATTCGTATTTCGGGATCTTCGAGTTGCGGCCGTCGAGCAGGACCTTCGCTCCCTGCTTCTCGCCGAGACCGATGAGCGACTCAACGCGCTCTTTACTTTGTGCCGTGATCACTGGGCCCATCTGCACGCCTTCGTCGAGGCCATTGCCGACTTTGAGTTTAGAAGCCGCGTCGGCAATCGAGTCACGGAAAGTCTTTTGTGCTTCGCCGATTGTCACCGCGACTGAAACGGCGAGGCAGCGCTGGCCGGCACATCCGAATGCGCTATCGCTGATAATCTGCGTGGCCATGGGCATGTCAGCGTCGGGGAGAACGATGACGTGATTCTTGGCTCCGCCCTGGCACTGGCAGCGCTTCCCTTTTTCACCGGAGCGCGCATAGATGTAGCGCGCAACGGGAGTCGATCCAACGAAGCTGATGGCGCGGACTTTGGGGTGGTCGATGAGCGCGTCGACGACAGCTTTGCCGCCGTTGATCAGACTCACTATGCCTTTGGGTAGGCCGGTTTTTTCCAGCAACTCGTAAACGTAACGCATGGTGAGCGGGACGCGCTCCGACGGCTTGAGGATGAATGTGTTGCCGGTCGCGATGGCGTAGGGCAGATACCAGAACGCGATCATGCCGGGAAAATTGAAGGGCACGATGGCGGCGGTGACACCGAGAGGTTGGCGGATCATCATTTCGTCGATGCCGCGGGCCACGTCTTCGAGGTTGTAGCCTTGCATCATCATGGGAATGCCGCAGGCGACTTCGACGTTCTCGATGGCGCGGCGCATCTCGGCTTTGGCTTCGGTGAAGGTCTTACCGTTTTCCTGAGTGATGATGCGGGCGATGTCGTCGAGGTGGTCTTCCAGGAGCATCTTCAGCTTGAACAGCGGCTGGATGCGGTCTTCGGGAGGAGTACGGCGCCATTCGGGGAAGGCCGCGGCAGCGGCTTCGATGGCTTGATTGACTTCTGCAGCCTCGGCGAGCGGGACTTGGGCGAGCACCTCGCCAGTGGCGGGATTGACGACGTCGCGCCATTCCGAGGCGCGTGAGTCGGTCCATTGGCCGTTGATGTAGTTGGTGAGCCGGAGTGTTGGGGGTGCGGCTACGGTCATGACTGGATACCTCTGTTATCGCAAAGAGTTCCGTTACTTTGTTCCGTGCACAAAGATCAATGATACCAATGCTGGTAGGGATCCTTCGACCGCGGTTGGTCTTCGCGCCTAAGGCGCGAAGGACAATCCTCGCTCAGGATGACAAACCTCAAACCAACTGCGCAACGACGCCTTTCTTGTCGGATACTGCCGCCAGCGCGGATTCCAGCACGTCGAGGCCTTCGTCCATTTGCTCGTTGGTGGCAACTAGCGGGACCAGGACGCGGATCACGTTGGAGTACGAACCGGCGGTGATGGTGATCAGGCCGTGCTCATAGCAATATTGCGTGATCTGTTTGGTTTCGTCCGAGGCTGGAGTTTTCGTTTCCTGCGACTTGACCAGTTCGATCGCCTGCATACCGCCGAGGCCGCGGACGTCGCCGACGAGGGGCCAGCGGCGCTGCCATTCGCGGGCACGGCGCTGGAAGCGGTCTCCGAGTTCATTGGCGCGGGCTAGCAAATCTTCTCTTTCGAATAAATCGAGCACGGCGAGCGCAGCGGCACAGGAAAGCGGATTGCCTGCGAAAGTGCCACCGAGGCCGCCGGGAACCGGCGCGTCCATGATTTCGGTGCGGCCGGTGACGGCGGCAAGCGGCAAACCGCCGCCGAGGGATTTCGCGGTCACCAGAATGTCAGGCTCGATGCCATAGCGTTCGCTGGCGAAGAGCGCGCCGGTGCGTCCGAAGCCGGATTGCACTTCGTCGGCAATGAAAAGGATGTTGTGCTTGTGACAGAGGTCGATAAGAACTTTGAAATAGTCCGGCGGTGGCGCGACGAATCCACCTTCGCCCAACACTGGCTCGGCGATGACCGCCGCTACCTCTTCGTTGGCAACGACGCGTTTAAAAGTGTCTTCGAGATGGCGCGCGCAGTAGAGATCGCACGAGGGGTATTTCAAGTTGTAAGTGCAGCGATAACAGTAGGCGAACGGGACGCGATAAACCTCGCCGGGGAACGGAGCGAAGCCAGCTTTATAAGGATGTGTTTTGCTGGTGAGCGCAAGCGTCATCATGGTGCGGCCATGGAAGGCGTCTTCGAAGGCGATGATGGCAGGACGCTTGGTGTAGGCACGGGCGATCTTGACGGCATTCTCGACCGCCTCCGCGCCGCTGTTCACGAAGAGAGTTTTCTTGGGGAACTTGCCGGGAGTGACTTCGTTCATGCGCTCGGCGAGGCGGATGTAGCCTTCGTAGGGCGTGACCTGGACGCAGGTGTGAAGGAATTTGTCGAGCTGGCCGCGAATGGCGTCGATCACGGCCTCCTGGCGATGACCGGCGTTGGCGCAGCCGATGCCTCCGGCGAAATCGATGTAGCGGTTGCCGTCGACATCTTCGAGCCATGCATCTTCGGCTTTGGCCACGTATATTGGCGTGCCGTGAGAAAGGCCACGGGGCACGGCTTGGGCGCGGCGGGCGGAGAGCGCACGGGAGTTGGGGCCGGGGATTTGTGTAAGCAGTCGAATGGTTGACATCGTCAGTTCCCAAGTGGCCAGTGATCAGTGATCAGTGACCAGTAAATTCAGGTTTTGCGAACTGGCCACTGGTCACTGACCACTGGCCACTGTTTTTCAATACCAGCCGATTGGGGCTTCGTTCAGATTGATGTAGACCTGCTTGGTTTCCAAATACTCTTCGACACCCCAGGGGCCGAGTTCGCGGCCGAAGCCGGATTGCTTGTAGCCGCCCCAGGGGGCTTCGACGTATGTGGGTTGCATGTGATTTACCCAGACGATTCCTGCGCGCAGGGCCTTCACGGCGCGCAGAGCTTTGAAAATGTCGCGGGTCCAGACGGCGGCGGCTAAGCCGTAGGGCGAATCGTTGGCGATCTTTAGCGCGTCCTTCTCGTCTTCAAAGGGAATCACGGCAGCGACGGGGCCGAAGATTTCTTCGCGGGCGATGCGGGCGGAGTTCGTGACGTTGGAAAAGATCGTGGGCTGGACGTAGTAGCCTTTGCCGATTTTCTCGGGACGTCCGCCGCCGGATGCGAGTGTGGCTTCTTTCTTGCCGATTTCGATGTAGGAGTTGACGCGGTCGTACTGTTCCTTGCTGACGAGCGGACCCATCTTGGTTTCACGATCAAGCGGAGGGCCGAGTTTGATCTTCTTCGCTTTCTCGGTCATCGCTTCGACGAAGTTCTTGTAGATCGACTTCTGCACCAGGATGCGGCTTCCGGCAGAGCAGACTTCGCCTTGATTTATGAAGACGCCAAAGAGAGCCCCGTCGATGGCAGCTTCGAAATCGGCATCGGCAAAGAAGATGTTGGGAGACTTGCCGCCGAGCTCGAGGGTGACGCGCTTCACGGTATCGGCGGCCTGTTTCACGATGATCTTGCCGACAGCCGCGCTGCCGGTGAAGGCGATCTTGTTGACGTCGGGATGCTGGACGAGCGGAGCGCCGCAGCTTTCTCCGAAGCCGGTGATGATGTTGACAACGCCCGGAGGCAGACCACAGTCGGCGAAATAGTTGGCGAATTCGAGAGCAGTCAGCGGAGTCTGCTCGGCGGGTTTGAGCACGCAGGTACAGCCGGCGGCGATGGCGGGCGCAAGCTT
>PMXH01000337.1 GCA_003165855.1 Acidobacteriaceae bacterium
CCCGACGCAGGCGGCGTGGAGCGGGCCAGGTTTTTCGCGAAGAAAGTGGATGCCGCGCTGGCCATTGTGGACAAACGCCGGGTCGAGATGAACGTAGCCGAGGTAATGCACGTGATCGGCGATGTCAAGGGGCGCTCCTGCCTGATCATTGACGATCTGATTGATACTGCCGGTACGACCGTGAAGACGGCGGCGGCGCTGCTGCAAAACGGAGCGACCTCGGTTTATGCCTGTGCCTCGCACGCCGTGCTCTCCAATCCGGCGGTGGAAAACATTCACAGCTCCGGCATCGAGCACGTGGTGGTGACGAACACGATCCCGCTGACGGCGGAAGCAAGAAGCGAGTCCAAGATTATGGTGCTTTCGATTGCGGGATTGATTGGACGGGCGATTCAGTCCATTCACGAAGAGACTTCGGTCAGCAAATTATTCATGTAAGGCAGGAATTGAAATTATGGCAACTACATTAGAACAGAACATTCTGGAAGCAGAACCGCGGGAATCGGGCACGAAGAACCAGGCGCGGCGTGTGCGCCGTGAAGGCAAGATCCCGGGCGTGATTTATGGCGCGGGCAAGGACTCGTTGTCCGTGAGTGTGGACCCGCGGCATGTACTGCGCATCTTGCGCTCGGAGAGCGGTCACAACACAATTTTTGATCTCGCGCTGAACGGGGGCGAGCGCACCAAGGCCATGATCGTGGATTGGCAATATGAGCCGATCAAGGGCCATCTGCTGCACATCGACCTGAAGCGAATCGCCATGGATAAGGCTTTGCGGGTCAGCGTGCCGGTGGTGCTGCAGGGCGTACCGGCTGGCGTGAAGACCGAGGGTGGAATTCTGGAGCAGATGCTGCGCGAGGTGGACATCGAGTGCTTGCCGGGCGATATCCCCGGACACATAGACGTTGACGTTAGCGAGCTCACGTTCGGCAAGGTGCTGCGCGTTTCGGATTTGCCGCATAACGAAAAGCTGAAGTTCCTTACCGACGCGAATCAGCCGGTGGCTCACGTGACCAGCGTGAAGGAAGAAGTCGTGGTCGCCCCCGAAGCGGTGGCGGCGGAAGCTGGAGCGGTTCCGGCCGAGCCCGAAGTCATCAAGAAGGGCAAGGCGGAGACCGAGGAAGAGGGCGAGACTGCCGAGAAGCCGGAGAAGGGCGAAAAGAAGGCCGAGAAGAAGGAGAAGAAATAAGGAAGCGAGCCGAACGCGCGATTGTTGCGTCGCGAAGAGCGCGACGCTTCGCGCGGCTCGCCCAGATCCCTCGCCGCGCAAAGAACGCTTGCTCGGGATGACAATTGGGCTTCACGACGAGCGCGAGCGGAGGAAATTAATACGGCGTGAAACTGATCGTTGGCCTCGGCAATCCTGGTGACGAGTATCGGTTGACGCCGCACAACCTGGGCTTTCTGGTGGTGGATCGCATCGCCGGCGAGCGCGGAGTTGAGATCAGGAACCGGCAGTGCCGGGCGCTGACGGCGAGGATACAGGTAGGGGACGAGCCGGTGCTGTTGGTCAAGCCCGAAACCTACATGAACCTGAGCGGCTTGTCGGTCCGGGAGCTGGTGGCGGAGTACGAGGCGAAGCCGGAAGCGGACTTGATCGTGATTCAAGACGAGCTGGATTTTCCGCTGGGCACGTTGCGGATTCATACGCGGCGGAGTTCGGCGGGGCATAACGGGATTGAGTCGATCATTGGGGCGTTGGGCACGCAGGATTTCTTGCGCATCCGGATCGGCGTTGCCCCGGAACGTAGAGTGGAAGACGGCGAGCGGTACTTGTTATCGCCGTTGCGCAAGGCAGAGTTGGCGGTGGTGGATGGGATCCTAGACACTGCCGCAGAAGCGGTGAAAGTGATTCTAACGGAAGGTCCGGCGGCGGCCATGAACCGGTTTAACCGCAAGGAAGAGCAGTGATCAGTGGCTAGTGGCCAGTGATCAGAGCGAACGGAAACAGGTTGGACAAAATGTTTTTTGCGGTTGCGGGTGTCACTGGTCACTGACCACTGATCACTGGCCACTGCTTGGAGATGGCAATGAATCGTATTTACGAACTGATGTTTATTGTCCGGCCGGATATGGCGGACGACGATCTGGACAAACTGGTAGCGAACCTGGAAACGACGGTGACGTCGGCTGCGGGCACAGTGAAGAGCGTGGACCGGATGGGCAAGCGCCGTCTGGCCTATGCCGTGCGCAAATTCCGCGAGGGCATCTACGTTCTGATGACGATCGAAGGCGCGGGCACGGTGATCCACGAATTGGAGCGCCGCCTCCGAGTCACCGAGCAGGTAATCAAGTTCCTCACCGTGCGCGTGGACGAAGAGCTGAAGCGCCTGGATAAGATCAAGAAGCTGCGGGACGCGAAGAAGAAGGTGAGCGCGATGCCTGCGGCACCGGCGGCGGTGGAAGAAGCGCCTGCGGCGCCGCCAGCAGCGGAAACTCCGGCGACGGCTTAAGAACAGTGGTCAGTGGCCAGTGGTCAGTGACTATTTTTAGAGCGATTTTGACTGGCCACTGGTCACTGACCACTGGCCACTGATTCACAAGGAGCACTATGACTGAAGAGACGAAAGCACCAGCGCCAGCGGCGGAACGGCCATCGCGGCCTTTCGGCGAGCGTTCCGGCGGAGGAGACCGTCCGCGATTCGGCGGAGGCGGCGGTGGAGGACGTTCCGGCCCCGGCGGTCCGCCGCGTGAGGGTGGACGCAAGTTTTTCCGGCGTAAGAAAGTTTGCAAGTTCTGCACGGAGAAAATCGCCGACATCAACTACAAAGATTACCGGCTGCTCGGCCAGTTCGTGGCCGAGAGCGGCAAGATCGTGCCGCGGCGGCTGACCGGCGTGTGTTCGCCGCACCAACACCGGCTGGCCTCGGCGATCAAGCAGGCTCGCAACATCGCGCTGCTGCCGTTTGCCGGGCGGGCATCGTAAAGGGTATTTAGCCACGGATTTGCACGGATGAGGCTTCTAGAATATTTTTGATTTTATCCGTGAAGATCCGTGTGAATCCGTGGCCAACAAGATCTGAAGACGGAGTCATATCATGGAAGTCATTCTCAAAGAAGATGTAACCAAGCTGGGATCGCGCGGCGACGTGGTGAAGGTTGCCGAAGGATATGGGCGCAACTTTCTTTTGCCGCACAAGCTGGCCATTGAAGCCACTGCCGGCAACAAGGCCGTCATCGTGCAGATGAAGGCTGCTTCAGTGCGCAAGTCGGCCAAGGAGAAAACCCAGGCCGAAGAACTGGCCAAGCAGTTTGAGGGGCTCTCGGCAACGTTCACGAAGCGGGCGGGCGAGCACGATCAGTTGTTCGGCTCGGTCACCTCCGGCGACATTGCCGATGCCATCGTGAAAAAGGGAATCAACCTGGACCGGAAGCAGATCCAGCTCCACGAGCCGCTGAAGACCCTGGGCGAGTTCACCGTGCCGGTGAGGCTGCACAAGGATGTGACGGCGCATCTGAAAGTTGTGATTGAGAAAGAAGTGGTGGCGGAGTAAGGACCTCCACGCCTGGGTGCCGGAGGCACCTCTGAAAATAGCCCGCTAGTTCACTGGCGGGAAGACGCCACCCGAGCCAATCGCGTCCCGTAGGGCGCTTGAAGGTTCGCTTCCGGCGTTCAACCGTGCCTACGGCACGGGTTTCTTTTTTGGGGGCCGATCCCCGCCACTGCAGTGGCGGGCTACTGTCAGACGTCCCTCCGGGACAGGGCGGGACAGCCGAGGACGGCTACCCCACATCTGTCTATCCGTTTTGTTGGCTATCTTGTCTATCCAAGCTGTTGAGCCGCAAGCAGAAATCCTCACTGCCAGCCTATAATCCCTGCTCACGGTTCCGCTGACTGAGCGTCTATTCCTATGCAAGCCCGGGTACGGCATTGATCCGGGCCAATAAGGAAAAGACAAAACATGCCGGCCGATGTTTTAGCAGTAACACTTGCGGTTGGTCCACGGGCCCGCTCGAAAACGAAGTCCGAGAGAGTCAGCGGTTGCAGCGTCAGCGAGAACCAGGTCAGTGAGCAGCAGGACCCCGCGCGGGGCCGAATGGCTGGGCAAGAACGCCGCATCGACGATACGATCCTCATTCGTGAGGCGCAACGCGGGAACCGCGCCGCCTTCGAGGAACTGGTGCGCCACTACGATCAGGCGGTCTTGCGGCTGGCGCTGCATCTCACCGGAACCGAGCACGACGCCCAGGACGTATATCAGGACGCCTTCCTCAAGGCTTACAAGAACATCGGAAGCTTTCGCTTCGAGTGCTCGTTTTATACTTGGATTTACCGCATTGTGACCAATCTTTGCCTGGACCACCTGCGCAAGAAGAACGTGCGCAAGGAAGATGCTCCGGTGGTGAAAGACGCGTCCGGCGGAGAGTTCGACTTGCTCAATCAGGTGCCCGACGGGCGGGCGGGAGCGAATCCGGAGCGCGATTTGATGCGGCGGCAGTTGGGGGCGAGGATCTCAGGAGCGCTGGAAAAGCTTACGCCGCGCGAACGCATGGTTTTCGAGCTGAAGCATTACCACGGATTGAAGCTACGCACGGTGGGCGAGATTTTGCACACGACGGAAGAGACCGCGAAGAACACACTGTTTCGCGCTACGCAGAAATTGCGGGGGCAGTTGGCGGATATGAGATGAAGAGAGGTTTCAAGGTTTCAGAGTTTCAAGGCTTCAAAGGCCTTGAAGCTTTGAAACCTGAGAAACCTTGAAACGGGGTTCGTATGAAGTGCGAATGGGTACGAGAAAATATCACGCTGCAGGTTTATGGCGAGCTGGCCGATGACGCGCGTCATGAACTGGAGCAGCATGTGGAGCGCTGCGCGGACTGCGCGGCCGAACTAAAGGCGGAGCAGGAATTTCACGCCCTGCTGTCGCAGGAACGGGCATCCGAACCGACGCCGAACTTGCTGGCGGCTTCCCGCATGCGGTTGCAGGAAGCGCTGGAAACGGCCGAGCAAGGGCGCTTCTGGCATCGTCTCGCGTTCGATCCGGCGAACTGGCTGCGGCAAGTGCGCTTCTCGCCGGCTTTGGCGTCCGCGATTTTGATTCTCGGGTTTGCCGGTGGAGTGGGAACTTCCTACAGAGTATTGGCTCATCCGCCTCAGGGTTCTCAGACCGGCACAACTCCCGCCCCCGCGGAAGCTTCGATTACCGGCATTCGATCCATCACTCAGGAGCCGGGCACGAACAAGATCGCCATCAAGTACGACACGGTTTCCACTCTGGAGACGCAGGGGTCGATGAATGACCAGCGCATCCAGCAGTTGCTGCTGTTTGCCGCGCGCAACAACTACAATTCCGGCGTGCGCATGGATTCGGTGGATCTGCTGACGCAGAAGCCCGATGTTTCGCAGGTGCGGGATGCGCTGATCTACTCGCTGCGCTACGACACGAATCCAGGAGTCCGGCTGAAATGTCTGGAGGGTCTGGGCGGTTTCGTGAAAGATGATGTGCGCGTCCGCGATGTGGTGCTGGAAGCTTTAGTGAACGATTCGAATCCGGGTGTGCGTACCGAGGCATTGCGGCTGATTGAGCCGGTGAAGGCCGACGGCAGCGTGCGCGGCGTGTTGATGACGTTGGCCGCCAAGGATCAAAGCCAATACATCAAGTCGCAGGCCCGCACCATGCTGGCGCAGTTGCCGGAAATTGATTGATGAGGTGTTTATTTTGAAGCGTTCTCCACAATTCGTTGGCCTGATGGGCGTGCTGGCCATTCTCGCGCCCCTGGCCTTGGCGCAGGAAACACACGTATCCCGCGAAGGCGGCGTTTGGAGCCAGCTCATGACGGGGTCGCTGGCCGGAGTCAAGAATGTGAGAGTCAGGGTCGATGCGGGCTCGGTAGCGGTGCACGGTGCGCAACGGTCGGGCATCGATTACAGCTTTCACATGCACGCGCGCGGCCCGTCGGAGGAAGATGCGCGGCGCCAGTTCCAAGCCTACAAAGTCACGACCTACGTTAAGGGAGACACGGCGTGGGTGGTGGGCGAATGGCAGGGCACGCATTCCATGCACATGGGTTCGGCGCGCATGACGATTCGGATGGGCTCGGAGCACAGTTTCTCCGGCGAATTTGTGATCAACGTTCCGCGCGATACAGATTCAGTGAGGATTGAAACGGGCGGAGGCGGGGTGGAAGCTACCGGAATTTCCGGGCGAGTGGACATTCAAAGCGGCGGCGGCAGCATGCGAGTGGATGACATTGGCGGATCGGTGAACGTGGAAACCGGCGGCGATTCCGTCGACGTGGGAAGCGTGGGCGGCGACCTGAAGCTGGAGACCGGAGGCGGNNGTAGAGATCAAGCGCTGCACGGGGCGGGTGAAGGCATCGACCGGCGGCGGCAATATTGACCTGGGCGATGTGGGAGGCGCGGCTGAGATCAATACCGGCGGTGGAAGCATCCGGCTGGCTTCAGCGAAGGGTCTGGTACGCGCGCAGACCGGCGGGGGCAGCATTGATTTGTCTGGCGTGCCGTCGGCCCGAGTCGAAACCGGCGCGGGCGCGATTACGGTGAAGCTGGTAAACACCGGTGGCGAACGCAATGACTCGGTGCTCGAGACCTCAGCGGGCGACATTACCGTCTACATCGCAGCCGATGTGGCTATTTCGGTGCGTGCCAGCGTGGACCTGGGCAACGGGCACCACATTACCTCCGATTTCCCCGACATCCACGTCGCCGGCGAGGGCGATCAGTGGGGTCCGAGGACGCTGACGGCGGAAGGCAAGTTGAACGGAGGCGGTCCGGTGCTGAAAGTCCGTACCACCACCGGCGACATCTGCTTCAGACGGGCGAACCGGTAAGTAGCGGTTTAGTTGGTTCAGGATGACAACTGACGGTACATGAACATTCTGGAGGTTGGCCATGCGTAAACGGATTTTGACAACCATCGCCTTGCTGCCTTTGCTGCTGAACTGGTCGCAAGCCGCACAACGATGGACGGTAGACTCTTCACAGCCTTTCGGCATTCCCAGCGAAGATGCGGGCACCAGTTCCTACCTGGGCGTGGACATTGCGGATATTACCTCCGACCGGCTGGGCGCACTGAAGCTAAAAGAAGAGCAGGGCGTTGAAGTGACAATGGTCGACCAGGATGCGCCCGCGGGCAAAGCCGGCATCAAGGAACACGACGTCATTCTGACCATGAACGGAACGGCCATCGAAAGCAAGACGCAGTTGCAGCGAATAATCCATGAAACTCCCCCCGGACGCGTGGTTGCGCTGGGACTGAGCCGCGATGGACAACCCCTAACCATCAAGGTGCAACTGGCCGACCGTCGCTCCGAGTTTGCCCATATGGCGCCGAAGGACGGGAGCTGGGGAAAGGATTTTAAAGTCGAGATTCCACCGATCCCGAACATTCCCCCGATCCACAATCTTCCGGACTTCGAGGTTCCGAACATGGGGGTCATGGTGGTGCATTCCTCGGTGCGTAGCGGCCTGATGGTGGAGAATCTCACTCCGCAACTGGGCGACTTCTTTGGTGCGAAGAACGGCAATGGAGTGCTGGTGCGATCGGTGGAAAAGGGCAGCCGCGCGGAAAAGGCTGGCTTGCGTGCCGGCGACGTTATCACTCGGGTTGGCGATCAGCCGGTCCACGACACCAGCGACTTCACCCACGCCTTGCATACCCACAGCGCCGGATCGGTGCGCGTGGGAGTGCTCCGTGACAAGAAAGAGCAGACCCTTACGCTCACTCTGCCCGAACGCAAGGACTCCGGCGAGATGATGGAGAAAAGCCTGGAAGCGCCCGAACTGGATGCCGAGACTCAGACCGAATTGAGTGAAGTGCAAGACGAGATTGCCAAGCTTCGGCCTCAGATGGAACTGGTTACCGAACAAACCCGCAAAGCCACAGAGGAAGTGCGCAAGTCTCTCTGCTCGCAGCAGAAGCAGATGAAGGAGCGAGCCGAAGAGCTAAGGCAGGAACTCGGGCCCGAGGTTCAGGAAGAGCTCCAGAAGAGCCGGCAGAAACTGCAGCAAGAGATGGAGAAACTTCGTCATCAGATGCAGGGAGACTGGCTGGATATCTAGCAACTGGTGGTTCGCGGGAGTGACTTCCAAGATGATTTGCTAGCCACTGATCACTAGCCCCTGACCCCTGATTTTAAGAACCCACCACCTGGCGGCGCGCCAGAGGCCCGAGACAGACCCGGTTTCGTCCCGCCTG
>PMXH01000607.1:0-2988 GCA_003165855.1 Acidobacteriaceae bacterium
CTCCCATGGTCATCATGTGAACGATTTCCACGTCTTCCACGAACGGACCGCGGCGCATCAGTGCCTCTACCAAAGTCTCAGGCTCGGCACAACCCGGCTGAATGTAGACTCGCATGCCTGACCGCACGCAACCTAGAGCCTCATCTGCGGTGCGCAGCTTCTTCTTGTAATCGGATTCCCACGACATTCTTTCTCCCCTTGTCCCCACTATCTAACGGTGCTCACCTTCCCCACAGGCTCAGATCCATCGGAAACGACCCAACGCTCATAACCGACGGCCGCATAAAAAATGGCGTGATCGAAAAATTGATCTAACAGCTCCTCCACCTCGAGTTCGCCGGCGATTTCTACCGGCAGCTCCAGAACCGTCTCTTTTTTCAGGAAGTCCCAAAGGTTCTTCTTGGTCAGGATGATCGCCCAGATGAGTTGACTGAGCGGCACGCCCTGCCGGGCCCGCTTTGCGCCAATCTCCAGATAGCGCTCTTCGACATCCAACTCGCCTTTCCCGAGCAGCCAGTCTGCCAGATGACGATAGATTTCGTAGACTCGTTGTTTGAGTTCTTCAGGAGGTACGTTGTTGTAGCCGGGAAGCCGGGGGGAGCTGCGCGTCCTTTCAAGAAGCGCGGTCGCCAGGGCATCAGAGTGGGTCTCAACCAAGCGGAGAAGTCTGTATGCGAGTAGCATCGACGCCCCTCCTTAACTACTTGAATCTTCGACCTTAGCCTACGATTCCAGCTATGACAGGAGGCACATCTGATTGTGATATAGGTCACATCGGCGTCTTCCCCGATTTTATTTTTCGTTCGATTGTTGGGGGCGGTGACGCCGCTGCCATCCGGTGGCGAAATCACCGTCAGCCGTGATCGGGATCACTTCATGTTGCGGGATCAAATAGTAGCGTCATCACTGGGCATGTGGGCCAATTGCATGGTCCAAGGCGATTGCTCCGAAACCTGGGACATGCAACCTTGGAGGCGGCTATGGTCTCGAAGTGTGCGAATCCCTCCTGCTTGACCACATTCCGGTATTTGCGTGAAGGCAGACTTTTCCACTTGGCCGTCGGAGCGGCTGCAGTAGAAGGAGCCGGTGTACCCGAGACACCCGCGCTCGAGCACTTCTGGCTCTGTGGCGAATGTTCGAGCCGGATGACCCTCGTTTCTCACTCGGGCGGAGTCTTAGTCGTTCCTCTGCAAGACCTTTCTGAAAAGCAAGAACAGCAGCGCAGTCGGAGTACTGCGGTGGGGGCGCTCAAAAAGATGTCCTAGCTGCGTATCCCGATTGACGCGTGAAGGAGGCATTTATGTCAACAGTTGCACAGGTACAAGATCGGAAGCAGAGTGTCGCATTCAAGCAGGTATTGATTGCCACTGATTTCTCGGATGTATCCCAGCGAGCGCTCGCCTTTGGGGTTGCCATCGTACGCCGATATGGCTCAACACTCTCTGTAGTGCACGCAATTCCCCCGGAACGGCGTGAGCCAGTGCCGCTGGAACCGCTGCCCCGGGAACTCAACCGCCGCCTGCTTGAAGCGGAGCAGCAAATGATGCGGGTTGGTGAGGACGCTCGGATGAATGACCTCAACTATCATCTAGTCCTCGAATCGGGTCCAGTATGGGATGTTCTGGCTTCTGTGATTCAACGNNTTCGCAACCGACTTCGGGTCTGCTTCCAACCAGGCCTTCCCTTACGCTTTATCGCTGGCAGAGGACTATCAGGCGAAGCTCGTTCTCTTGCACATGGTGCCACCCATGCCAAGCCCTGACCTCGGTCCGGCAGCCTACGGCCCCTCGGCATACGGTGCTGAGGCATTTACGAAGTGGCAGCGGACGGTGCGAGACGAGAGCGCGAAAAAGTTAAGGGAATTGCTCCCACCCAACACCAAGCTGACGGCGGAGCCAGAATGCGTAGCGGGGATGGATTTCCTGCCGGACGGGATTCTGGACTTGGCGGCGAGGGAGAGAGTCGACTTGATCGTCATGGGTGTGAACCGAACCTCCGTTCCACGGGTGGCCGCACATATACCGTGGTCGCTCACCCATGAGGTGATATGCCACGCCAAGTGTCCGGTTTTGACAGTGAGTGACTTTAGCAACTAAGGAGGGAATAACCGAAGTCCGTGATCGTGGTCAGGAGTTAACCATCTTTTGCAGCGCAGCTTTGTTGCGGATAACCAGAGTGGCCCCCTTGAGTTGGACCAACTGCCGTTTCTTGAATTCCGAAAACAATCGGCTCACGGTTTCACGGGTTGTGCCAATCATTTCGGCGATTTCCTCATGCGTGAGTGTCAACTTCACCTGCAAAGGATCACCGTTGTTCGTCGTCTTGCACCATCCCAGCAGTAACTTCGCGAATTTTTCGGAAGGGGAAGTGGAGAGTCCCAGCGTACGGATCTCTTCATACGCGGTGTAGTAATTGCGGCTTAACTGCTCCGCGACTCGCACCGCCACCTCTCCATATTCACGCATGAACTGCAGCAAGGCATCGCGGGAAATAAAATTCGCCTGTCCCGGCTCAATCATCTCGGCGGTTACTTCATAAGGCCGATTGGAAATTGTGGCGTTGAGTCCGAGAACATCTCCCGGTTCCGAGATTTTCGTGATGATGGTCTTGCCCTCGGAGGACGAAGTCGAGAGCTTCACTTTCCCCGCACAGAGCACAAAAACCCCACGTGGNNGGAGCGCGCATTGACACCGCTTTCACAGTCGATTGTATCACTGTCCCCGTGATCAGAATCACGAAAACCCGTGATGTCAAGCATGGTTTCAGCCGCCCCCAGCGAGCAGAATAACTATGCACGCGATATATGGGAGCTGTGCAGAATGGAGGTTTCCATGAGCACCGCAACCGAGGTCAGAAAACCGGAAGTCAAGAAACCAGTCGAGGAGTGGCGTCCGGCCCAAGTGATGCCGGCACCCCGGCCAGCATCAGCAGAGACGATTTTTGCAGACGTTTTGCTCGAAACAGGCGGCCTGCAGCGTCGTCGCCGCA
>PMXH01000607.1:3059-3280 GCA_003165855.1 Acidobacteriaceae bacterium
GCCCCCAAGCGCGTCCGGATTTCGCAGGGTGTAACGCAAGGCCGGTTAATTCAGAAGATCGAACCTGAATACCCGGCGATTGCGAAAGCGGCCCGCATTCAGGGCCAGGTGGTGCTCAACGCAGTCATCTCCAAAACCGGAGAAATCCAGAACCTGGTGTTGGTAAGCGGACATCCCATGCTGGTACCGGCTGCGATTAAGGCCGTCCAGCAGTTTCGCTA
>PMXH01000429.1 GCA_003165855.1 Acidobacteriaceae bacterium
CGACGAAGCGGCGTATCGGCGCGGAAAGCGCGTGTGGCCAGAAATAACCTGTTAAGACTGAAGGAATTGTAACGGACGGTAGGAGTTTAGTTGTAAGGAACTGTTGTCATTCGTTGCACTAGAGGGCAACAAACTCAAGGCGCAACCAGACCTGCCAACACTGAACTTTGGTTCCGAAGGCCTAGATGCGCGTCTCCTTGCTCGAGCGCGCGTAGGCTTCGATATCAGGTTCGGCTGGATGACTGGCCCGCGACCGCGGGATCAATTCTTAGAGCCTCAACCGGCGCGGAAATCGCGCACATCTTCGCCCGGTTTGAATACCGCGGCCGGTGTGATGTTTCCCGTCTCCGCCATCTTGCGATTGATCTCGGTAAAATCGGCCTTCACCCAGCCGATGCTGGAGACTTCAATCTCGCCATCCTGCGCAATCCAGAAGATGGTCGGGACGTTGGTCAGGCCATATGCATTCGACACGGGATACTTATGGGTATCGTCGAGCAGTACGGGGAAAGTTACGCCGAATTCTTTGTTGAAGTTAGCCGTGTCCCGCGGATCGCTCTGCGAAACGCCGATGACGCGTACTCCCTTGTGTCCGTATGCGCGCTCCAACCGCTCTAGAAACGGAAATGCGTATTGGCAGGTCGGACACGACACTTTGAAGAATGCCAGCACCAGCGGGCCGACGGCTAGCTCGTCGCGCAGAACGAAGCTCTTGCCATCCATGGCTTTCAGTTCAAAGTCGGGTGCCTTGGTGCCCGCGGTTAGTGCCGCCATCGGTCGTCCTCCGATTGATCGTTTCAGGATGTTTCGCAGCCAGCGCATACGCCCTCTGACTTGCCTTCATTTTAGATGATTGCGAGACGCTCGGCCGATGAGGAGAAGAGCTTCAGTCACCGGGTCAAACAGTTCCATCACACGCGTGCTGGAGCAACATAATGGAGAATCGCGATGTAGTGGAAGATGCTGCCCGCCAGGACGAATCCGTGCCAGACGGCGTGGCTGTAGCGCACTCGCGGCATAGCAAAGAAGATCACGCCCGCGCTGTATGCCAGCCCACCCGCGAGCATCCACACCAGAGCCGGCGTGGGCATCACATGGATCAAGGGCTTTAGAGCGATTACCACCGACCAGCCCATCAGGAGATAGAAAATGGTCGAAGCGATGGGGAAACGATCGACGAACCAGAGTTTGAAGATGATTCCGCCGAGCGCCAACGCCCACACCACACTGAATAGAGTCCAGCCCCAACTTCCGCGCAAGGCGACCAGAGTAAAGGGGGTGTAGGTTCCGGCAATGAGCAGGTAGATGCAACTGTGGTCCACGATCTTGAGCACCCGCTTCCAGCGCGGCGAGCGCACGGCATGGTAAACGGTAGAGGCGGCGTAAAGGCAAACCAGCGTCGCGCCGTACACGCTGCAGCTGACGATGCTAAGGACGCCTCCGTGGAGTGCAGCCACTACAACCAGCACCACGAGTCCCGCGAGGCTCAGCGACAGGCCAAGGCCGTGGGTCAGGCTGTTGGCAATCTCTTCAGGACTGATACGCATCGCGCCCATACCATCATGCTAGCACCGCGCGCGATTGCTTTCAGAGAATCGCAGCCTTGCGCAGAATCTTTCGTGCTAGTCCCGTAAGCGCAACCTGCCGAAGCCGCTTCACCGAAACCCATTTCCCACTGACGTGCGAAGGCGCGGCGCAGTGCCAGACTTGCACGGTGTAGTCCGTAACAGTGATGGAATGCCGCAGCGTGAACGATGGGCTGCCTGTACCGTTGGTGCCCGTTATCTCCGGCAACTCCCACATTCCCGGCATCAGCGACGCATGCTGCGGCCGCTGCAGGAGGAACACTTCGGCATTGCGGTGGTCTTCATTGCGGCGATCAAGTACATAATGGATCTCACGCTTCTTCTGCGGCGTTGCCTTTCCCTTTGCCGCGAATTCTCCCCGCGTAGTGCAGAATTGGACTACCGGACACGTTAGACAAGCCGGGGCACGCGGCGTACACACGACAGCGCCCAACTCCATCATTGCCTGGTTGAAGTCGCCGGGACGGTTCGGGTCGAGCAGCTTCCCCGCCGCCGTCCATAATGCTTTTCCAGACAACTGCTTCCCCGAGATTCGCTGCAGCACGCGCTCCACGTTGCCATCGACCACGGCCGTTGGCTCGCCGAATGCAATGCTGGCAATCGCTGCGGCGGTGTAGCGGCCAATGCCGGGCAGCGCCCGCAATTCTTGCTCAGTCGAGGGTAACTCTCCGCCATGTTGGCGCACGATGACCTTCGCGGCCGCATGCAGCATGCGCGCTCGCCGGTAATATCCCAGGCCGCTCCAGGCTGCGAGCACGCTCGACTCGCGCGCCGCCGCCAGCTTCTTCACAGTGGGAAAACGGCGCAGGAATTCCTGATAGTGCTCGATCACCGCGGCCACGCGCGTTTGCTGCAGCATGATCTCNNGCAACCGTTCCCGGAAACCCTCCCGCTGAACCATCATTTCTGCCTCGGCGCCTATGGCTGATCTCATTTGTGACCTGTTCCCAACTCATCCACTCCGAACGTAGGCTGCGATTCTAAATGATCGTGCGCAACGGCCCGACCCCGTTACTCTCACATATCCGCGCCATTGACCCGCGCTCCTAAGCACGAAATAATAGCCGGGTCTGGCATCCGCAACCTTCGCGTGACTTCATTCACGCCCAGCAGCATTGAGGAGCATCATGGACGACTTCAACCGCAAGGTGGAANNGAATTCGCCGACTACATGGAGAAACACCCGCATCCTCCGAAGTAGCCTTCTTGGATACGACAAAACACCATCGCGCGCGACGACGGCTCGCTAGGTTCGTGCCACGCGCTGTGATTCTGATCCCGCTGCTTACGACTTTGCTGATCTACCTTCCGGGCTGTGGTCATCCCAAGCAGGCGCGCGCGACTGAGCCGCCTCCTCCCGCGCCGACAT
>PMXH01000550.1 GCA_003165855.1 Acidobacteriaceae bacterium
GCCTACAACCTGGTGCGCATGCGCAATCTGGCGGCCGCAGTTCCGGCGGTGTAAGCCGGGGGCGAGGTGTGTCTGTTGGGATAGGAATCGGGAGGGAAAGGCTGCGACAAACACGCTCCTCCCCCTCTTCGACACTAACTAATCATGAAAAACGGTAAGTGCAAGACCGTTTCCGTCAATTTTTCAGCTGCCTGCTAGGAATGGGCTGGAACTACGTTATCTCGAGCAGGTATAGCTTCGTGCGAGGGGACTGGAGAACTGCACGAACAGGATTCGAACTGTTTCGCAATGGTTTCGTAGTGAGTCCCAGGGGGGAACTCAAAGCTTAGCCTGCACCTTCTGCACTCCAGAAAACGCCCCGCGCCGGACATTAGGATAGCGATACAGTGAGAACCCGTGAAACTGCGGACTGACATTGCATATTTCAACTCTCTTCGTTCTTACCCATCATACGCTCTATTCTCAGACGTTCCTGCGAATTAGGCCGAGGCCGCAAGAAAAAAGCCGAACTCGTTGGAGTTCGGCGTAGACCGTGTATTTTGCCATTCACCGCGAACGCAAACCCGCTCCTACTCCTTCACCCCCAACTGCCAAAACAGAAACGAATAAACGTCCGTGTACTCCTCGATCTGCTTGGTCACAGGTTTCCCCGCTCCATGTCCCGCCTTCGATTCGATCCGCAACAAAATCGGCCGCGTCCGGCTACTCCCGTTCTTCGCTTCAGCCTGCATGAGAGCTGCCATCTTCTTCGCGTGCATCGGATCGACCCGCGTATCGGTATCCGCCGTCATAAACAACACCGCCGGATATTCCTCACCCACCTTTACATGGTGATACGGAGAATAAGCGTAAAGCCACTTAAACTGCTCCGGATTCTCCGCCGTCCCATATTCCGGAATCCAAAGCTTCGCAATCTGAAAATCCTGATAGTGCAGCATGTCGAGCAGCGGCACCTGGCACACCACCGCCCGAAACAACTCCGGACGCTGCGTGATCATCGCCCCCATCAGCAATCCTCCATTCGACCCTCCCTGAATGGCCAGATGGTCCTTGTCCGTATATTTCTCCGCGATCAAATACTCCGCCGCCGCAATCATGTCATCAAACACATTCTGCTTCTTGTCCAGCATCCCCGCCCGGTGCCAGTCTTCCCCGAACTCCGCCCCGCCCCGCAGGTTCGCAACGGCGAACACGCCGCCATGCTCCATCCATAGATAGGCGGTTCGGCTGAACGATGGCGTAAGACTCACATTGAACCCGCCGTAACCCGTCAGCAGCGTGGGATTGTGCCCATCTTTCTTCAGGCCCCTCTTATAAACCACGAACATCGGCACCCGCGTGCCGTCCTTCGAGTGGTACCACTCCTGCTCCACGTCATAAGCCGCGGGATCAATCGAAGGTGCCTCCACCTTCGCCCACAGCGAGGTCGAGCCGCTCTTCAGGTCGTAACGGTAAACCGAGGGGGCCACTGTAAAGGAATAGAACCCGTAGAAGATCTCATCCCGATTCCATTTTCCGTCCGAAGCGAAAACCGTGCCAATCGTCGGCAGAGCGAGGTCACGGAGCTTGTTGCCGTTAAGATCGAAGATCTCAAGCTGCGAGCTGGCGTTCTGCTCGTACTGCGCAAAAAGTTTTCCGCCCCATACTCCCACACCCTGCAAAACTGAACCCGTCTGTGGAATCAGTTCTTTCCAATCATCCCGCTCATAGTCGCCAGCTTCGGCCATGAACACCCGGTAACGCGGGGCATCTTCATTGGTAACAATGTAGAGCCTCCCGTTGTACACCGATGCGCTGTAGAGAAAATCCTTGCCGGTAGTGATTCGCGTGGGTGGGGTGCCCTTTTTCAGATCCATCAAGAACAGCTCGCTCTTGGTCCAGCCTTGCGATACCGTGATCAACAGCAAGCGGCCGTCGTTGTCGAGACTCACGCTCGGCCAGTCCTCCGCATCGCGCCCTTCGCCAAAAATCGGCGGATCGGTTGCCGGATCGCTTCCCAGTTCGTGATAGAAAACGTGCCGGTTGTACATCTCCTGTCCCTCCGGCACATCGCCTTTCTTCGGATACCGCGTGTAATAAAAACCAGAGTTGTCGTGCGTCCACGCAATGCTCGCCGCACGGGTGCGCTCAATCGTATCCGGCAGCAGCGTGCCCGTCTTGGTTTCGACGATGTGCAGCGTGCTCATCTCCGAACCGCTCGACGATGTTCCATAAACCAGATACCTTCCGTTCTCCGAAGGCTGGTACCAATCCAGCGCGATCGTTCCGTCAGCCGACAGTTGGTTGGCGTCGAACAGAACCCGATCCTTTCCCTCGACGCCTTCGCGTACGTAGACGATGGGCTGGTTCTGCATGCCCTCGCGCCGGGTGTAGAAATAATATTTTCCACCCATCTGCGGCGAGGCGATGCTCCCAATGCTCAGTAGTTCGGTCAGCCGTTTGTGGATGGCGTCCCGTCCCGGCAGCGGATCGAGCAGTCCCCGGGTGTACGCCATCTCCGCTTCCACCCAACTCTGCGTGTCCGCACTCGTTCCGTCTTCCAGCCAGCGATAGTTGTCAACAATCTTCGTTCCGTGAAAGTTCTCTTCCAGGGGACGCTTTTCCGTCCTCGGAGGTGTCGCTGGCTTGGCATCATCGGCTGCATACACAGCGGCCGCCAGAAGAAACAGGGAAGCAATGATCCAAACCAAACGCACACCTCCAGACATAAGAACCTCTCGATAGAACTCATCACCGAAGCCACTCCGCAACGCGTTTACGGCGCGCGGACGGTTTCAACCAAGCCTACCAAAAAACGCTGGAAAGTATGCTTTCTGGCTTACTTGTGGTGTCTGAGGTCGTCGGGAGTCTGTTCTGGATGATTAAGAGGGGTGTGGCCGGTCGCGGTGGGCCTGAAGCAAGGAATCTTGCAAATTCTATGATACTTACATCAATCGCTCTTACGGGGTCGCAATTTCGTCCTGCAACTGGCCGTTGGCATCCACCAATTGAATGCGCATTGCTATTTCGCCCAGAGCGTGTGTGGAGCAACTCAAACAAGGGTCGTATGCCCTCACTACTGCCGAGACCCGGTTCAGCATACCTTCCTGCAGCTTGTTGCCATCGATGTAACGCTCACTGACCTGCTGAACACTGCGGCCTATGGCGAGATTATTATGTCCCGTCGCGACGATCAGGTTCGCCCAGGTAATGCCGCCTTCTTCATTCACTTTGTAGTGGTGAATCAGCGTGCCCCGCGGCGCCTCGATCATTCCCACTCCTTCCAGGGAATTCACGCCTCCAGTAGCTCGAACCTGCTTTTCGAGAATCTGCGGATCAGCCAGCAGCAACTCGATCTTCTCCAGCGCATGCACGATCTCAATGAGTCGCGCATAGTGGTAGAGGAATGCGCTGTGCGCCGGCGACCCAAAACGCTGGTGGAATTCCACGAACTCAGCATCTGCTAGCGGCGTGCCACACTGGTCGGCCACATTCATTCTGGCCAGCGGACCGACCCGATAGGTGCCTTCGGGAAATCCCTGCGGCTTGAAATACGGGGCTTTCAAGTAAGAGTCGCGCAGGCTCGCTTCGGCGATCCAATCGGCGTATTGCTCTGCCGCGATCGCATCCTCAACGATCTCTCCGCTCCGGCTGCGGAACCGCAGCTCTCCGTCGTAAAACTGCAAATTTCCTTTTCGGTCAACCAGTCCGGCGTGCATGGTGGGCGCGGAACCGAAACATTCGATCTCGTCCTTATAATTGTCCAGCGCCTTCTTAAAGAAGCTTAGGGTGCGATCTGCAATCGCTTTGGCGGAAGGCAGATCGCAAAGAATGCGGTCGCGCACTGCGCCCGACAGCGGACTAGCCACCCCTCCGGGTACGATCCACGAGGGATGTATTCTTTCCTGAGCCAGGCCCTCAATGATCTGCAGTCCGAACTTGCGCAACTCAATGCCATCGCGTGCCATCTCCGGATGAGCCGCGATCACTCCCAGCACGTTCCGACTCGCCATCTCAGAGTCCATGCCGAGAAGTAAGTCCGGCGCCGACAAATAGAAGAAGCTCAAAGCATGGGACTGCACCATCTGCGCGCAGTGCGCCAACTCTCGCAGCTTCTTTGCCGCCGGCGGGATCCGCACCGCCATGATCGCGTCGCAAGCCTTCGAAGAAGCCAGCAGATGGCTGATCGGACAGATCCCGCAGATGCGCGAGGTGATCCCCGGCATCTCGTAGAACGGACGCCCCTCGGTGAACTTCTCGAAGCCTCGCACCTGGGTCACGTGGAACTCGGTCCCGGCGACCCGGCCGCTGTCGTCCAACTGAATGATGATCTTCGCGTGTCCTTCGATACGTGTCACCGGATCGATTGTGATGCGTTTCATCCCGCGCTCCTCATCCGAATTTCACCGCGTAGCCGGCCTCGCGTTTTTTCCCGTCCACCAGATCGGAAATCACTGCTGCGATTGTTTTCGCCGGTGGCGGACATCCCGGTAGACACATATCCACTTTCACGAACTCCCGCAGCGGTCGCGCCTGCTTCAACAGTGCAGGCACTCCGTCTGTCGGCACCACTTTGCCCTCTTGCGCCCCTTCCACATAGATCCGCTGCAGGAGTTTGTTTACCGGAATGGAATTTCGCATGGCCGGCACATTTCCCGTCACCGCGCAATCGCCCAGCGAGATCAGCAGGTGTGTTCGCTGCCGCACTTTCTGCAGTTTGTTGACATCGTCGTGCGAACTTACGGCCCCTTCTACCAGGGTCACATCCACATCTTCCGGGAACTCCTGTGCGTCGACCAGCGGCCCGTAGACCAGATCGATCTTCTGCGCCAGAGAGATGATTGCGGCGTCCATGTCGAGCAGCGACATGTGGCAACCGGAGCAACCGTCCAGCCACACCGTCGCCACCTTCACCTTCTTCATACCTGCACCTCTCTGCGCTCTACCAGCGAACTGATGTTGTCGGTCCGCTTCACCATCTCTTCGACCGCATAGCCTTTCTCCGCCAGCGCGCCCGTCGGGCAAGCCTGCACGCACTTTCCGCAATTGGTGCAACTACGCGAGTCGCCCCACCTCTGGTTCAGGTCACTCACAATCCTGGAGTGGATCCCTCGCGACGTCAGTTCCCAAACGTGTGCTCCTTCCAGATCCGCGCAGACGCGGACGCACCGGGTACACAGGATGCAGCGGTTATGATCGAGCACAAAGCGCGGATGCGACAGGTCGACCCCCAGCTTGGGGTAGTTGTAAGCGAAGCGCACCGTGCTGATCCCCATCGCGCTGGCCAGCGACTGCAATTCGCAACGGCCGTTCGAGACGCAGACGGCACACACGTGGTTGCGCTCCACAAACAACAATTCCAGAGAAATGCGACGGTCATGCGTCAGCCGCGCAGAAGTCGTGATGACCGACATGCCGTCTTGAATCGGCGTTGTGCACGCCTGGAACAGCCGGTCGGTTCCCGAAACCTCCACAATGCAAAGGCGGCACGCCCCCACCGGCGTCAGTCCTTCCAGATCGCAAAGCGTGGGAATGTACTTGCCATTCGCCTTCGCTGCCTGAAGGATCGTCTGGCCCTCCACCGCGTTGATCAGCTCGCCATCGATTCGGATTGACAATTTCTTCTTCGGCAAGGCCTCGCTCCTTCCTAGCTCACGTTCGCGACTTTTACATCACAGCGCAGACACCGGCAAGCTTCATCCAGCGTTTCCTCGTGCGTAAATCCCGTGACCACCTCGGCGTTCGATCGTACCCGCTCATTCGCGGCCAGGACGTGCCCGGTATGACGGTGGTTCGGGCTCGATTCTTCGGGCACTTGGTTGCCATAATCGATAAGGGGAAGGATCTTGGCCCAGCGCTCTGTTTCCATCAGCTGCAGATCGATGTTGCGAGCCGCTTGTTTGCCATACGCCATCGCGTTCGAAACGTTCGATGCGCCGGTAACCACGTCCCCACCCCCATAGAATCGTGGACGGCTGGTTTCCAGCGTGAACCGGTTTACTTCAATAGTCCCGCTTTCCTTCAGACTAAGTCCCGAAGCCCTGGCAAAATCAAGGTCGACATTCTCGCCCACTGCGAAGATGACGGAATCGCACTCATACCGCCGGATCTCGTCGGTCGAGATGGGTTTCCTTCGTCCCGATGCGTCGTATTCACCCAGACGTGTCTTCACGATCTCAATCGACTTCACCTTGCCCGCCGCGTCCCCAAGGACCCGGTGCGGCGTGGCCAGGAATACGAACTTCGCGCCTTCATCCTTGGCAGCTTGGGTTTCTTCTTCGATTGCAGGCATATCTTTGCGCTCGCGCCGGTAAAACACGGTGACCTCGGCGCCCTTGCGCAGCGCCGTGCGAGCCGAGTCGATNNGCATTCCCGCCGCCGATGATTGCCACCTTGCGGCCGATCGGCGACTCTTCGCCTCTCGCCGTCGCTTCCAGGAACGCCAGCGCCGGATAAACACCCTTCAGTTCCGTACCTGGCAGGTAGACCCAGGATTCTTTCCACGTTCCTATCGAAATGAAAACCGCATCGAAGCGGTCATCGAGATCGTTCAGCGGGATATCGAATCCGATGCGCGTGTTGAAGATGAATTTCACCCCGAGCTGCTCGATCAAATTGATTTCACGCTCCAGGGCGTTCTTGGGCAGGCGATATTCCGGCAATGCGAATCGCAGCATGCCCCCGGCTTCGGGCTTGGCGTCGTATACGGTGACGTCGTGGCCGAGCAGGGCCAAATAGAAAGCCGCGGTTAAACCAGCCGGTCCGGCTCCGGCAATTGCAATCTTCCGTCCCGTGTGTTCCAGTCTGCGCACCAGAATGCGCTTCACCATGTGTTCATAACGATTGGAGAGCAGCACCGAATCTGCGATGAAGCGGTGCACTTCCCGCATGTTCACCGCTTCGTCGATCGTCTGACGGCGGCAGCGGCTGTCGCACGGATGCTGGCAGACCCGCCCCGTCGACGACGGCAGCGGATTGTCCATAATTACGGCTTCAAATGCGTCCTCCAAACGATCCTCTTTGTATAACTGCAGGAAGCGCGGAATGTTCATGTGCAGCGGACAACTATTTTCACAGGGAGACAGCGCCAGCTCTTCGCATACTCCGGCTTGGCATCGCCGCGACACAATGTGGTCTTCGAATTCCGTGCGGAAGTGGCGTAGCGTGGTCAGCACCGGATTGGGTGCGGTCTGCCCCAGGCCGCACAGCGAACACTCGCGTATGTAGCGGCTCAGCTCATCCAGCAGCTCCAGGTGGTGCATCGTACCCCCACCTTCGGTCACGCGATTCAAAATCCTTAGTGACTTATTCAGTCCCACTCGGCAAGGAATGCACTTGCCGCACGACTCCGAGTGCGTGAACTCGACGAAGTACCGCGCCACATCTACCATGCAGTTGTCTTCGTCCATTACCACCATGCCGCCCGATCCCATGATGGAGCCTAGTTGGCTCAGGCTTTCGTAATCCACCGGCGTGTCAAACATTTCCGGCGGAATGCATCCGCCCGATGGGCCTCCGGTTTGCACTGCCTTGATCTGTCGTCCCCCAATGCCCCCTTCGCCGATGTCGTAGATAAAGGTCTTGAGCGGCGTGCCCAGCGGCATTTCGACCAGGCCGGTGCTGGCGACTTTCCCCACCAGCGAAAATACTTTTGTGCCCGAACTCTTCGAACTCCCGGTTTCGCTGAACCACGCCGGGCCTTTCGTCACAATGGGCGCGATGTTGTACCAGGTTTC
>PMXH01000283.1 GCA_003165855.1 Acidobacteriaceae bacterium
ACGCTGAGCCGCGCCATGGCAGAGCTGGGGTTGGAGCTTGCCGAAGTGCGCACCGGGCTCAAGCGTCCGGTCCGCAGCGAACGTCCTGTATTAAGCGCCTTCCGCCAGACCTATCGTCAGGGATGAGGCCCGGGTCAAGGCGGCGCGGTTCAACTTTGAGATGCTGACAACCCCACCGAGCCAGGAAGCACGCGTCGCCCTCATGCCAGGTTTTACCTGGGATCAGCAAAATGCTTATTTATTTGACATCGACGGCACGCTGCTGCGGAGCCGCGACCGCATCCACTTTAATTCCTTTGCCACGAGCGTCCAGCGGATCACGGGATTCGAGGTAAGCCTGGCCGGAGTCCCGGTCCATGGCAGCACGGACACCGCAATTCTGGCGGATGCGTGCCGCCAGGCGCAGATTCCCGCGGAAATTATGCAGCGGCACACCGAAGCTATTCTTGAGGCCATGCGCGAAGTGGTTGCCGAGCATCGCAGCGAGATGGACCTGCTGCTGATGCCGGGCGTGAAGCAGGTGCTGAGCTACTTGGTGGCGAAGGGCGCACTCCTGGGCCTGGCAACTGGCAACCTGGAAGCCATTGGCTGGGTCAAGATTGAGCAGGCCGGTCTGCGCGAGTGGTTTCGCTTCGGCGGGTTCAGCGATCACTTTGCGATTCGTTCGGAACTGATCGGACAGGCCGCCAGAAAGGCCCGAGAAATGGCCGGAGAGAGCGCAACGGTATGCGTGGTGGGCGATACGCCGCGCGACATTGAGGCGGCGCGGACGAATCGGCTGCCGGTGATCGCGGTGGCTACGGGCAACTTCAGCTTTGATGAATTGCGCACGCTTGAGCCGGAGGCCTGCGCGTCGTCGCTTGCTGACCTTCTCGCGCTGACGCAGGCCGCATCGTGAATAGGCGCCGGTCCAATTCGGTTTCACTCCGCACAATGCATCAGCTGATGCTCAAGCGGCTCACGCTGCCTGCCGCGGCGCTCCTGCTTGGTTTCCACGCCGTAGCAGGGCTCGCGCAAACGGCGGCGGCTGGCGGTGCCCTCCAGCCTCAAGCTGCACAGAGCGCAGCAACTGCCGGCGATGAGGCAAAACTGCCCCGCGACAGCGACCGGCGGCGCGCGGCCAAGCTCTACCTGAGCGCCAGCAAGCTCTTCATGGACGAGCGCTATGAAGAGGCGATCCACGACTACGACCAAGCCGCCAGGCTGGATGAGACCAATGCGAATTACCGGCTGGCCGGCGAAATCGCGCGCAGCCACGCAGTGACGGCACTGATCCAAACCGCTGCCAAAGACCGTCTGCGCGGGGACGCGGCCGGCGCGCGCGCGACGCTGGTCCAGGCTCTGCAGATTGACCCCAGGAACATTGAGGCCACGCAGCACCTGTATGAACTGGGTGACGATGCCGCGCGCATGCAGCCAGCCTCGCTCTACGAGCACGGCGCGAACGGCGCTGGCGGGTCAATTCAGCTTGTGCCCGACGCCGGAGTCAAGAGTTTCCACCTGCGCGCCGACCAGCG
This sequence comes from Acidobacteriaceae bacterium, assembly GCA_003165855.1. Lineage (GTDB taxonomy): Bacteria > Acidobacteriota > Terriglobia > Terriglobales > Acidobacteriaceae > Sulfotelmatobacter. The sequence goes on from PMXH01000283.1 coordinate 1,518, forward strand.
CCAACTTGTTAAGCAGGTCTTCACGGCTTACGGCATCAGCGCCACCGTTGACGACAGCGTGCAATCCAAATTGGCTCGNNCCGGCCTCACCGCGGAAGAGATGACTGAAGTGACCAACCTGGGCAAGCAGGTGTTCGATCTGCAGCAGGCAGTGGCCGAGCCCAGTGCGGGGTCGATCACTATTCGCGCTCCCGCCGACAAGGTTGAGGCATTCAACTCCACCGTCCGCGCGCTGATCGACGGCCACAGCCAGGTTGTGCTGGACGTACGGCTCATTCAGATTGCCCACACGAGCAACCGCAATACGGGCGTACAACCGCCGCAAAGTTTTTCCGCATTCAACGTCTACGCTGAAGAACAATCCATTCTGAACGCCAATCAGAGTCTCGTGCAGCAGATTATCTCGTCGGGCCTGGCCGCTCCGGGCGACACGCTGGCCATTCTGGGCATTCTGCTTGCCTCGGGCCAGGTCTCGAGCTCGCTCTTCCAGAATGGGGTTGCCTTGTTCGGTGGCGGGCTTACGCAGTCGGCACTGTCGCCCGGCGGAGCGACGGCAAACTTCAACCTGAACTCCTCTGACTCACGTGAGCTCGACCAGATCCAATTACGCCTGGGCGACGGCCAGTCCGGAACGCTCAAGGAGGGCGAGCGCTACCCGATTCAGACCTCCTCTTTTTCGAGCTTGTCGTCCAGCGTTCCCAACATTCCCGGACTAACCGGAGCGGGCGCATCCGGCGGTCTTTCTTCCCTGCTCGCCTCGCTGGGCGGATCAGTTCCCTCGGTTCCGCAGGTGGAATATCAGGACCTGGGCCTGACGCTGAAGGCCACGGCGAACGTGATGCGCAACGACCTGGTCGCGCTCACGGTTGACATGAAGATCACCGCGCTGTCCGGATCGTCCATCAACGGCAATCCGATCCTCAACAACCGCTCGTACTCCGGCGTAGTCACCATCAAGCAGGGCGAGGCGGTTGTGGTGGCCAGCGAGCTGGACAAATCGGAGATGCGCAACATCAGCGG
>PMXH01000162.1 GCA_003165855.1 Acidobacteriaceae bacterium
CTGCGCGAAGGCTATCTGGTGCACGTTGCGTCGGACGCGGTGAGCTCGCGAACGGAATGGAACTGGAAGATCGGACTGGAAAGAATGCGGGCCGCTGGCGCGGTGATTTCTTCGACCGAGATGGTGATCTACGAACTGATGCGCTCCTCGTCGTCGCCGGCATTCAAGGAAATGCTGCCGCACCTGAAGGGATAGACGTCGACGAGATCTTGGGACCAGTTACCGATCCCACCAAGCATTATCGTCCCTAGCAAAGCGACGGATATTGGTGTTTGCCCACTGCGGCAATAACGGTGGAGCGGGCAAGAACCAAGATCCCTCGCTTCGCTCGGGATGACAAGTTTATTTATTCGACGCTGCCTCTGAGGATCGCCTAGCTGGCCGCAGGCTCCTTTGCTTTTACCCGGACAACTGTGATCTTGGCGAAGCCCTCTTCAAACGCGGGCGGCTTCAGCTTGGCAGCCATGCGGCGCATTACGTCCTCGGGAACGACACGGTCGCGTCGCTGGTGGCGCTCAACGCAAACCTCGAGCGGAACGTCGAAGAAGACGGCGTGTACTTCGTACTGGTAATCCTTGGCCAGCTTGATCCAGTGCTGGCGTTCCTGCGGGGTGAGGTTGGTGGCGTCCACATAGTTCATGGGACGCTTGGCGATGAGCCGCGCTTTCAGCATGGAGCGAAGGTTCGAGAAGACGAGATCCTGAAAGCGCTGCTCGCGCACGTCATCAAAGAGTAGGGAACGCACCATGTCGCTGGAGAGCGCGACGACATTGTGGCGCTTGAACCACGAACTCTTGCCGGAACCGGGCAGGCCGATCGCCAGCACGACCACGCCTTTCGGAGGACGCGGCGCGGCGGGGATCGCCGGAACTTTCGGTGCGGCTGCAGCAACTGGCGGAGCCGGGGTTTGACCTTCTGGCTCGCCCACGTCCGAAAAATCATCCGCCGCGGTCTCTTCGGAGACCACCGGGATGGAGCCTTTCACCGCGGCGGGGGCAAAGGCTTGAGCAACGGCCTGTTCGCGCCCGCGGCCACCGCGTCCTCGGCCACCGCGACGACGGCGGCCGCGACCGGTGTTTGAAGCGGGGGTCGCGGCAGAATCGTGGACCTCGCGCACATCTGGCGAGGGCGGCATTTCAGAGGGCTGGGCTTCGGAACGCACCTCGCCGGAACGCGGCTCTGCGGCGCTCGGACGCGCCCGGCGAACGGGTCGGGGCTCGCGCACCGGCGGAGCTGGAGCGGAGACTTCCGGTTCGCTGTTGCGGGCGTCTTTGCTGGTGTCTCCGGCGATGCTGGGCGGTTGCTCGGCGTCGAAATAGGCCGGCTGCAAGGGCGGAGGAGCGGGCTGATCGGAGGTCTCTGCGGGAGTCTTTTTGCGGCGCGTGAGGCGCTCGCGCATCCATTTGCGCATGCAAGGTTTTTAACACGGAAGAGAGGGTGGGATCAATCGGGCAACCCGGCGTGAACCATAGCAGATAGGAGAAGGAGGCGAGAGATAGCAACTCGGCTGAGTTCGGGCCCGTGGTCATCTTGTTCTTATTTTCCTGCGTCGAACTTTCTTGCGTCGAGTGCGTTGCCTGGGGCGTTCCGTTTTGGGGTGTAAGTTTATCTTCTAGTTACCCTACACCCTCCCCCTCCATGATTTTGCAAAATATCTGGAATCAGCAACTTAGCGGCAGCGACCGGCGAAATTCCTCGCAAAGGCTGAGGCTCCCTGTGCTAACGTGGGTATCTCTATCTCTAATCTCTATCTGTATCTGTGCGGCAACGAGAATAAGGTTTGAGGATCGGTCTATGTCAAACAAGCTCGGGCTCGGAATTGCGTATTTCGTTGCGATCGTTTACGTGCTTTCGATCCTTTTGCCTTGTCTTTACTGTTTGCAGCATGGATGCAAGGGACCGGGTGAGCTCGATGCTTTTCTGCCCGCCTTCGGCCTCACTCCGTTTGGGGGAATCGCTACGGCTTTCTCATTGCGCCATGCCATACAACAGATCAGAAGAGGACAATCGTGGTCTTGGGTTTTCTGGCCTCTGGCAATTGTTTTCGCGATTGTTCTGCTCGGTGTGATTGCCCTTATCGCGCTCGTGATTTATTACACTGCATTTCATCGTTCATTTCCTCATCGTTAAGGACGGGTTGCCAACGTCTTTCCGTGCTGTGGGGCCAGGGAAGTGACTTACTGGCCGGTTGCGTTGAGAACCATGCTGCCAAAACCATCGGCAACGCCTACTAGCCAGAGATCGCCCCCCGGAAGTACGGTGCCGCCCGCGAGCACGTCATCAATCTCTTTCAGTTTCCTTGGATTCGGACTCGGAGTGGGCACGAGCGACCATTTCGTCCCATCCCAGTGGATTACGAGGTTGGTAAGTTGCTCGGGGCCGAAGGCATCGCTATCGCCGAAGGCCCAAACGTCGTTGGTGGAGACGGCGATGACTCCGCGAAGCTCGTTGGACACGGATTGCGAATTATTTCCGCCGAGGTTCGGACTGGGAACCACCGTCCAGCTAGTTCCATCCCAATGCTCGACTAGCGTTTTCTGGGGACGGTCCTGGTTGGCGGTCGCGACGTAAAAACCTACCGCCCAAACGTCGTCGGAGGCCACTCCTGTAACTCCGAGGAGCGCGTTCTCTCCATTGCCGGGGCTGGGGCTTGCAACCGCGGTCCACGTCGAACCGTCATAATGCTCGGTAAAGGTTCCGCCAATGGCACCGACGTCCCCCACAGCCCAGACGTCATTGGTGGCGATGGCGGTGATACCAGAAATGAAACTGTTCAGGTTCGACTCGTCGGTTGTGGCCGTCCAGGAAGTGCCGTCGTAGTGTTCGAAGAGCGGGAAGGCTTCCTGACAACATCCAATCAGCGTGAGGATCGAGCCCGCGGCCCACATGTCGGTGGGCGATATAGCGGTTAACCCGTCCAAGAACGGCTGGTCTGTGGGCTTGAACGTGGGCCCGGTCGAAACACTCCACGCGGTACCATCGTAGTGCTCGATGACCTGGTTCGGATTATCTTCTTGAATGTTGATGTTTCCTACGGCCCAAACGTTGTTGGGTGCGAGGTCGGCCACGCCAGTGAGGGCGCTGGTGAGATCGCCCTTAATGTGGGGCAGGGCGAAGGCTTTCCATTTTGTGCCATCGAAATGAACTCCCGATTCGCCGACAGCCCAAATGTCCGTTGCCGAAGATGCGGAAACCGAGTACAGATCGCTATGAAAAGGAAACGCTCGAATATTAGGCGTCTTTACGACCGTGAAAATGGATGAAGGCGGAGCCTCGGTAACCTGCGCATGCATCGCCAACGGAGTGGAGCTCGTTACTGCGACTGCGGCAAACAGCAGTAGAACTTTTCTCATGGTTACAGCCCCCTTGGAATGGTCAGTTTATGCTGCCGATGAAGGCTAATGCCAGCCGCCTCTCCGGTTGTCACGGGAGTGTCACGCATAGGTAAATTTTCGTTGAAACGGGGGGGGATTGAGTGCCTTTGTAAGCTTTTGGCGTCGCCCGTCCCGTCCTCACGGTCACTGGTTTTGGATCAGCCTCCTAAGATCCCCACTCTAAATTTCGCAAAGAACGCGAAATTTAGAATGGGCCACCCGTCAACAGTTGCGGAGGTTGCAGGTTACGCGGAGGGCAGCTAAATTAGGTGCGAGAGTGGGAGTTAATATGAAAAAGCCCGTCCCGGTGGAATCTGCCTCTGCATTCATCTCTGCCTCTGCATTCATCGATGAGAAGATCAAGGAGCTTGGGGACTGGCGCGGGAAGATGCTCGCGAAAGTGCGCGGAATCATACACGAGGCCGACCCTGAGATCGTCGAAGAGCGGAAGTGGGTCAAGCCGACATCGCCGGGGACTCCGGTCTTTTCCCACGGCGGCATTGTCTGCACGGGAGAGACGCACAAGAACGTCGTCAAGATGACATTTGCCAAGGGAGCGGCGTTGAAAGACCCTTCCGGTCTGTTCAACTCCAGCCTCGAGGGAAATGTCCGGCGCGCCATCGACATTCACGAAGGCCAGAAGATCAATGAGGCAGGATTGAAAAACCTCATTCGCGCGGCAGTGGCGCTCAATCTCAGGGGCGAGAAAAAAACGAAGGCGAAGTGAGGGAATTCNNCCGGTTAAGCGGGAGATCCTTCGCTACGCCTGAAAAACGGCTCCGCTCAGGATGACAGTGGTTGTGTAATAGTGCAAACCCCACCACTGCCTACGCGGTCGCGCTTCCCATCTGATTGACTTTTAGCCGTTACAATAGTGGCATGCCCGGGACAATTCCAGAAGCAATCCACGGCCAGAAATATATATCTCTGACCACGCTTCGGAAGAACGGCGTGAAGGTAGCGACGCCGGTATGGTTTGGGGAAGACGGCGACAAACTTTACGTGATGACGCGCAGCGATATGGGAAATACGAAGCGGATTCGCAACAATCCGCAGGTGACGGTGGCTCCCTGCACGATTCGCGGAAGAGTGACGGGACCTGAATCCGCGGCTACGGCGCGGATTCTGCCGGCGGATGAGCAAGCCCATGCGCGGCAAACTGTCAATCGGAAGTATTGGCTGGCGCGGCTGACATCGCCTTGGAGCAGGGCGGATGCGTTCCTGGAAATAGGCTTCCCATAGCGCCGACTGTCAAGGATCAAGCTCACATAGTTCCGTGATGGGAACGGAAGTCTTACCAAATCAACCGACCGCTCATTTACGCCGGTTCCCTACCCTGCTAACATCATCTGTCTGCACAAAAAGCTCAGACGATTTCTGATTCTGCACTTATACCTGGAGGAACCATGGCAATTAAAGTTGGCATCAACGGCTTCGGGCGCATCGGCCGCAACGTTCTGCGGACGTCCCTCAACGACCCCAACCTGGAATTCGTGGCGGTCAACGATCTCACCGATCCGAAGACGTTGGCGCATCTTCTGAAATACGATTCCGTTCTCGGCAACCTGCCCAACAAGGTCACCGCCGGCGCTGACAGCATCTCGGTGGACGGGAAGGTCATTAAAGTTTTCAAAGAGAAGGATCCCGCTGCTCTTCCCTGGGAATCGGTGGGCGCCCAAGTCGTGATCGAGTCGACCGGCCGGTTCACTGACGCCACGGACGCCAAGAAACACCTGCGCGGGACAGTGAAGAAAGTGATCATCTCGGCTCCGGCGAAGAACGAGGACTTTACGGTTGTGCTGGGCGTGAACGAGGAAAAGTACGATCCCAAAAAGCACCACATTATTTCCAACGCTTCCTGCACCACGAATTGTCTGGCGCCGATCGCCAAAGTGATCAATGACCAGTTCCATATCATCAGCGGCACCATGACCACGATTCACTCCTACACCAACGATCAGGTGATCCTGGACTTCCCGCACAAGGACTTGCGGCGCGCTCGAGCCGCGGCGCTGTCGATGATTCCGACGACCACGGGCGCGGCCAAAGCGCTGAAGCTTGTCGTCCCTGAGTTAGCTGGCAAGCTCGACGGTTTTTCCATGCGCGTGCCGACGCCGAACGTATCGGTGGTCGACCTGGTGGTGTGGGTGGAAAAGAAAACGACCAAAGAAGAAGTGAATGCGGCGCTGAAGAAGGCCTCGGAGAGCGGCCCGCTGAAGGGCTATCTGGGCTACGAAGAGAATGAGCTGGTTTCGTCGGATTTCAAGGGCGATCCGCGCTCTTCGATCGTCGACGCCGGCATGACCCTGGTGGTGGGCGGCAATTGCGTGAAGGTGATCTCCTGGTATGACAATGAGTGGGGATACTCCTGCCGCGTGCGGGATTTGATTCACTACATTGCCGACAAGGGTCTGTAGGTTTGTAATGCCGTAGTGGTAGTGCCGGCATCTTGCCGGCTGTCCAGAGTGCGGGCGGGACGCCCGCACGACAGCCNNGGCGCCGGCGTCATTCTCTGTTCGCACCTGGGGCGGCCCAAGGGCAAGCCGAATCCCAAGATGAGTTTGAAGCCGGTGGCCGAACGGCTGCGCATGGTGCTCGACAAAGAACTGGCGCGCGGCGAGAACGTGGGCTTCTGCCCCGACTGCGTGGGACCGGAAGCGGAGGAAGTCGCCACACAACTGGAAAAGGGTCAGACCTTGCTGCTGGAGAACTTGCGATTTCACGCGGAGGAGGAAGCGAACGACGAGAAGTTCGCCAGGCAACTGGCGAATCTGGCCGACTTCTACGTGAACGATGCGTTTGGCACCGCACATCGGGCGCATGCCTCCACCGTTGGCATTACGAAGTTCGTGTCTAAGTCGGCGGCGGGGCTGCTCATGGAGAAGGAGCTGCAGTACCTGGGCAAAGCGTTAGAGCATCCTGAGGCGCCGTTTGTGGCGATCCTGGGTGGAGCAAAAGTCAGCGACAAGATCGGCGTGATTCGGAATCTGATGGGCAAGGTCGATTCGCTCATCATTGGCGGCGGCATGGCCTATACCTTCCTGAAGGCGCAGGGACAGGAGATTGGCAAGTCACTGCTGGAGGCTGACAAAGTTGACCTGGCGCGGCAACTGTTGGACGAAGCGAAGCAACGAAAAGTGAGGTTCCTGCTGCCGATCGACCATGTGGTAGCGCTGAAGCCCGAGGCCAACGCGGTGGTGCAGCAGATCGGCGAAGGGCAGCCGATTCCGGCCGATCGGATGGCCCTGGACATTGGGCCGAAGACGATTGAACTGTTCTCGGAAGAAATTTCGCGAGCCCGCACCATTGTGTGGAACGGGCCGATGGGAGTGTTTGAGGTTCCGGGATTTTCCCGGGGGACTTTCAAGATCGCGCATGCGGTAGCGGAGAATGTGGGAGCGATTTCGATTGTGGGTGGCGGAGACACGGTCTCTGCGGTGCACGGGGCCGAAGTTGCGGACAAGATGACGCATATTTCCACCGGTGGCGGAGCGTCGCTCGAATTCCTCGAAGGCAAAACTCTGCCGGGAGTGGCCGCGCTCACCGACAAGTAACGCATCGGAGCTGGCGCCCATGCAAACTGCGTTCGCCTTTGGCAAGACAGGTCTGACGGTCTCTCTTCCCGACGGGCCGCGGTACTCGGTGGTCGAGGGGCGTTCGGCCGTCGCGCTGGCGGA
>PMXH01000289.1 GCA_003165855.1 Acidobacteriaceae bacterium
CCGACGCATAATCTACCCTACGTAGCGGCCTGCAACCGACGAAAGGTAAGGAGTCGTCCTTCCCCCTCCCACCCCCAGGTCGAGAATCGCCATGCCGGATCGGACATACTGGTCGAACAAAAGACGTTCGCAGGGCGTCAGATAGTCGAGCGCCGCATAGTACTCCGCGACCGCCGGCGCGTTGTAAGTCAGAATGTTCGAATCGGGCTGAGAATCGGGCTTGGTGTCGACCATCGCGGATCAGGTCCGATTCTACTCGCGGTCTTTAGGGCGCGTCTCTAGACAGGCGCGATCGGAAGTCGCGGTGAAAGCCCGAGACATGCGCCTCGAATTCAGACAAGTTCATCTCCGCAGTCACGTGAACTCTGGGCAGCGCAAATCTAGGTAACTGTGCGCCGAAGCCTCCGCCAATGTTCATGAACGCACATTGGAAACCCGCTTGCTCGGCCATTTGTATTTCTCTAGTAGTCACAGAGTCCGGATCACCAAACGGGTAAGCCAGCGCCCAAACCGGCTTTCCGATGGCGTTCTCCAGCAAGGTGCGGCTTTCGGAAATCTCCCGCCACGCCAACTCGGAACTCTGTTGCGAGAGGATGGGATGGTTCAACGTGTGAGATCCAACGCTCATCCCCTGAGCTACAAGTTGCCGCAAATCGTCTGCATTGAGCAGGGAAAATCGACGGCGCTGCCCCTCGTCGTCGTGGCACCCTGCGTTCCAGCGCTCAGGCAACCTGAATTTGATTCGTGATGCTTCGATAAAACCGGCTCTGGTCGCCTGATCGTATCGTGACAACTTCTTCAGCACATTCCACCATGCCGACCTTCTCTGCGCCCGGTCCCCCAACTCAACATTCATTCCCAGCGCATCAAAAGAATAGCTCCCCGCAGGCGCAGCCAGCAACAAAAGATAGAGTTCTTCGTACCACAGCATCTGGGGGATCTGCGCGACGGAGGCACCCAACACGAAGAAAAGGCAGGACAGCTGTTCTTCCCGCAGGATCGGGGCCATATCGGTAAGGGCATTCCGCAGCCCATCGTCGCAAGTGAGAAGGATGGCAAGTTCGGGCAGGTCTTTCCCGTCGACGATCCAGTCCCGTACCTGCTCGGGCGACACAACGTGATAACACTCCTTCAGCAGGCGAAGCTGGCTGCGAAAATTCTCCGCGCTGACCAGACTGCCGTCCTGTTGGGGGTCGGAAACTTGATAGGACTCGGGCAGAACACCGTGGTAAGTAACGACACAAAAACTCCCGCCATCCGCACGCCGGCGAAGGTATCCGGAGTTGGCTAACCACGGATACAGCACACGCTTCAGAATCGGGCTCACAACCAGCACCTCATCATCGGACCACAAACTCCCAGCGCAGAGGAGTACCACGCTTGATCCCTCGCGCTGCGCTCTTACCCAACACTTCCGTTAGATGCCGCGGATGAAGCCCGTCCCCGGGCCGAATGGAGCGGACGTTTGCCACCGTGAATGCTTCGCCCTGCTTCACATCCTCCACCACAAACAAAGACCGGCGAAACACCCGGCTGGCTTCTTCTTTAACACTTAAGCCAAAGTGGACTTCACCAAGAGCCTTTTCGGCAATCCGTACCGCATCCACCATCGCTTTGAATTCCTGCGGCTCCAGTGAGAATGCGCTATCGGGCCCGGGAGTTGAGCGCGACAATGTCAGATGCTTTTCGATGATGCACGCGCCCAACGCAACTGCGGCTACGGGAACTGCAATTCCCAGGGTGTGGTCGGATAATCCCACCGGGACACCAAACCGCCGCGCCATCTCCGGAATCGTGCGCAGATTCATTTCCTCGGCTGGCGCCGGATAAGCGCTGGTGCACTTCAACAACGCAATCTGCGACGCGCCCGCCTCGCGAGCGCTCTGCAACGCCTCCTCAATCTCCTCCACCGTAGCCATGCCCGTGGACATGATCAGGGGTTTGCCGGTGCNNATCTTCCGCCAGCTTCTTGAGTCTCGGTTGCCATTCCCAGGGCATATAGGCTTCGCGGTAAAGATCGTGCAGGTTGCGTCCGTCCCAGATCGTGCCGCCGCCGATGCGGAATTCCTCGCGATCGCTGGCGATAGTGATCGTGTCCGGCGTGTAGGTTTGCAGCTTGACGGCGTCGGCTCCGGCATCTTTGGCCGCACGGATGATCTGTTCTGCTTCGTCGAACGAGCCATGATGATTGGCTGACATCTCGGCCACGATGTACGCAGGAGCCCCCAGCTTGATGCATCTGGTTCCAATCCGGATCGCTTGCGACATGGCTTGGCTTCTCATCGTCGATCACTACGCTGCGTCAGGCAGCTTGAAGAGCACGATCGCCTCACCCTTCAAAACGACTTCACCGCGCTGGTTGGTACACACCGTCTCCAACGTGGCGATGGGCTTGCCGTCCTTAATGGTTCGCACTTGAACTCTCGCTTCAAGCGTGTCTCCAATGAATACCGGCGCCACGAACTGGAGCGACTGGCTCAGGTAAACCGTCCCCGGTCCCGGCAAGTCGTTGCCTAAAACGGCGGAAATCAGCGAGGCAGCGATCATGCCGTGTGCGATCCTCTGTCCGAAACGGCTATGCTTTGCAAAGTCATCGTCCAGATGGATCGGATTCCGGTCACCCAGGAGTTCCGCGAAACCTCGGACAATCTCATCCCGCACGCACAACGATCGCGTCGCTACCTGTCCAACTGTCAGCATTTGCGCCCCCGCACCAATCAATCGATCGCAAACCTTGAGGGAATCGTCATACCCCAGGGACTTCCTCCTTCTCACTAAGCAGCACTTCAGCCGGCCGTAGCGGCACCTTCCGCCCACTTCGCATGATCTCCCCGGATTCGGGCCCCTTGTTGAATAGTAGATCCACTGCCGAAGCGTACGGCAAGAAAGGTGGAAAGCGCTGTTCGTATTCCGGGCAGCTGTAATTGTGAAAGTACACTGCAATGCCCTCTTCGGCAAACATACTTAGATCATTAAGCAGATAGGTCGCCGATCGGGGCGAGAGATAATCCGTCGCCCCCAACCGTTCACACGTCGCCACCAGATGTCCAGAACGATGTCCTTCCAAATGCAAGGTTGAAGATCGCACCATCGGAGTTTTTATCGAAAGCTCAACGGCGAGCCACTGTACGAGAGCCAGATTGAGATCAATGAGCCTTTCTCCCGGACCGTACTTCTCCAGAATTTCCTTGAATCGCGGAAAATAGTGCTTAAAGTATCGCGCCCTCCCGTAGTTCACCTCTACGCTACGCAGGTGCTTCTGCCGGAATCGTGGCTCCCGGATCTTCACCTCGCAAAGCGGCTGCCGCGGGCACCCGCGAAAAACGACCGGCACCGTCAACCACTGCAGACCGGTTCCGGTCGAGGACTTGATCCGATTCCGTTGGTGCCACGACTGCTTCACAAACTGAGCATCATCCAGCAGGACAAACTGATCCACCTGGTCGATCAGGTCAAAGAACCCTGTCCACGGAAGATACCCTGGTTGTGAGATCGCAATCTTCACTACTTTTTCGCTTGCGCCAGTTTGTACCGCTGGCTCATCTCCTTGGCCGGACCGATCGCACCAACTCGAAAGCCTCGGCCGCATGGCATCCCACAACGCTTCCCCAACGCGCCGCGACGGCGCGCAGCGCTTCGGGCGAGCGCGGATGCGGAAACTCCCGCATCTCCGTCTGATAGCAAGCCATGGCGGCGATCTTGGCCTCGAGTGTGGCGGCCACATCGACAAAAACGTTCGGACGAAACACCGGCTGCAAACTTCCGAAAGCCCAGTCCGTGGACGAGGGCACCTCGAAAGCGTATATCTCGTGTACCGACTGCCCCGCCGTCGGCCGTGTTGCAGTGAGAACCGCGCGGTGAATCACGCCATGATCGACATTCAAATCTCCAGGGTGATGGGTGTAGATCGTTTCCGGCTTCAGCTTCTCGATTACATCTTCGACCATCTTCACCACTTGCAATAGTGGCACGGTGTCGAGACGGTTGTCTGGAAGCTTATACAGAAAAACATCTTTCACTCCGACTGTCGCCGCTGCCGCTCGCGCGTGGCGATGGAGGAGCGACGAGCGCTCGGGATCGGCAGCCTCACGATTCTCGTGCCGCGAGGTAATTCCCTCCCCCAAAATGGCGAAGTACACCTCGCGGTTCTCTTGAACTAGACGCGCCGCCGTTCCTCCGCATCCGAGAATCTCATCATCCGGATGGGCCGCAACCACGAGAACCGGTCTACCGGCCACGGCTCATCTCCACCAGCATGACCCACTTTTCATTGACGAATTCTCCGTGCTTTACAAAATGAGAATTCAGCAATTCCTGGAATGCTGGACGCTTCTCGGCGTCGTAGAATGTTGTGTTTTGCCAGTAGTTCAGGACTCTTTCCGGCGTCCTCCAGCGTACGTGGTTTACCATGGTGCGCACCGAGAGCGTTTCAAAATTCTCCGCCCCCCAGGGCGACACAATCTGGGTCATGAATCGCTCACTTGAGAAAGTAACCGGCTCGGCCAGCCGAACGCCGCTGGCACGCAGAAGATCGAAAAGGGGCTTGTTGTTAGGTCCAAACGGGCCAACCACCACGATTGCGCCTTGAGGCTTCAACCATGACCGGGCCTCCTGCAAGGTTTGTCGAGCATCCACGGCGTAGTAAAGACCATACGCGCAAAATATCAGATCAAAGCTCTCCTCCTTCACGCTGATCTTGTGCAGCGAGGAGGAAAAGCCGTCCAGATTGGCCTCTATAGTCGTGAGCCGGTTCCCGCTCTTGGCTGCCTTCGAAGTCAGAGTCTTGAGCGCCTCTCTCGAAATATCCAGCGCGACCACTTGACCAGCATCGCCTACCCGGTTCAACAAGGACAGCGTCTGCCCACCTGTGCCGCAGCATAGTTCCAAAACGGCGTCGCCCGGCCTCACCTGAGTCCGTTCGAACACCCAGGTTGCCAAATCAATTTCTTGCGACGCACTGTTCTCCGCAATGCGATGTTCCAAAAGTTCGGCTTGAGTTGCCCGCGACATCATTCGCTCCTCAGTCCTGATCCGGCTTGGCGGTGCGGACATAGTGAATGGCCAGGTGCCCGTTCACATACTCCTCACCCAAACTCCCAAATCCCGCCGACTCAAACGAGCGGCGCGACGCCCGATTCTCCGGCTTTACGAAAGCATGCAGTCTAGCTGAGCGTCGCTCAGCGAGTACCCTGTTCACTCCCTGGCCGATCAGCTTGCGCCCATAGCCTTCCCCACGACACTCGCTTGAAACACTCACGTCGATGTAGGCATCCTCGCTGGAACGCCAGTCCGTCCGGAGCTGCCCAATCGCTCTGCCTTGTCCGTCCTCGGCGATAAGAAGATGACAGTCAGGATCTCCCATTTTACTAGTGAACCAAGCCTCGTGTTGTTCCCAGGGGATGGGTGTGGATGAGAAAGCCGCGGCGCGAACCCCAGGATCGTTCGCCCACACCCATAACAAGTGGCTGTCCTTTTCTTGCGCCGGTCGCAGGAAGAGTTCGACGCCACGGAGAGCCGAAACCACGCGCCTCGCTCCCTTTTCATCCACCAGTTCGCGGCAGCGCAACGACATAGCCTGCCGATCCTCCTGCGACCTCAATAAACGGCCCCCTTGTTCCACAATCTTCTCGGCAGAGAAGTCGTGCGAGCCGCCCAAGTGGATTGCGCATCCTCGGCGATCCAGCTCCCGCGCAACCCGAGTTTGATTCTCTGCCAAGTCGACGAGCAGTGCCGGAAGCCCCATCAGGCACATTTCCCAGCAAGTTGTCCCTGCGGCAGAAATCGCCACGTCAGCCCATGCCATCAGTTCCGCCATATTCGAGACGTCTCGGCGCAGAACGATCTTCTTTTTTCCAACCCCCGCAACCGCACGTTCCAGCAATTCAAGGCGCGGGTTTCCGCCACCTACGACAACGGTACCTTCCAGATGGTCGTCCTCGATCGAGTTCAACGCCGCAATCGCCCGCTCGGTGACTCCCTCCGGATCGCTGCCTCCCATGGTCACCAGCACTCGATAACCAGACGGGGCGATTTTCCGTCTCCACGCACGCCACGAATTGAATTCCCTCCGCAGCATACAGTACTGCGGACCAAGCAAGAGCCGCGTATAAGGCTCACGGTGCTCATATGCGCTTTCGTCAGCGGACACGTTCTGATTCAGCACGAGATCGGCACAGTAGCAGCCTGCGTGGCCGTAGTCGTCGACGAACAGGATCTTGAAACCCGCAGATTTCAGAGTTCGTTGGTAATCCGCCCCGAATTGATAGCCATCCACCACAACCCACACTGCAGCCTGATGGCGAGCAATCTCGGCCGTCTGCCTCGCGTCCTCTTCCGTACTGGACGCGGAAATTCCTATCACCTCAACCGACTCCTTCATCAGCCTTTCCCGAGCCCAAGTGCAAGGGTCGGCCATAGCAAACGCCGCTGTGCCTCCTATGTCCTGCCAAGCCTGCGCCAGCGCGAGACATCGCATCACATGGCCGGTTCCCATGGCGAGGTTGGCATCTGCCCGGATTAAGAGTGTTCCTTCACCCACAACGTTGCTCCGTGACCATTCAGCTTCAACTCAACGCATCGTCGTCGCGCGTTCTTTATTCGACGAGGACAACAACTCCCGCAAGCGTCCTGCAGCAGCCGGCTGCCAGCAATTCTCACGAACGTCTGCTCTCACCGGATGCTGTTGCAAGTATTGCGGAATCTTCTGGACCTCACTGGGATCGTTCAGGCCGATACCCACTCCAAAGCGAACGAACTGCTCCACATATCCATACGGCCAGAATTCCAACCACTTGCACAGAAAGCACGGAATTCCTCGAACCGCACATTCCATCGCCACCGTGGAAAGTATCGTGATCCCAAACCACGCCTTCGCCAGAAGATCTTCGGTGAGAGGGCCGCTCACGATGCGCGTAGAAAATTTTTGCTCGGTCGAGAGTATCCGATTAAGCACCTTGGCACGTTCGCGTTCGCTTTCCGCTGGATGCAACTTCACAATCAGCTTGCGCCCCATAGCTAGCGCCAGGTCTGCAAGCGGAGGCAAAAGATCCCGGTAGAACTCCTCGGCCCGTCCACCCCCCACATCGTAAGCTTCCGAAATAAAGAGAAGGTACGGCCGAAACTCCTGACGGTTCAACTGCTCCGATCCGTTCCAGTTTGTCGGCAGCGCCGGAGCGCCAATTTCGACTTTCTCCTGGGGCACCCCGCACCTCCGCACCAGATAATCTTCCTCCATCTTTCCCTTGGCCCAGACGACGTCTCCGTGACTGCGCTTGAACACGTAACGGCCATCCAGCGCCCCATGATGGCAGGCAATGTTCACCAATCCACGAGCACGAGCCAATAGCAACGGAATCCGGGTGTAGGGATTGCTGTCATCCGCGCAAAGCACGGCCTGCACCGGTTCGGTATCGAGAACATTTCGCCACGCATCGCGAACCTCTAGGCCTCGCCGGAACCTTCGCGGAAAGCCATCCAGGTATCCCAGGCGGTTCAGGATCTCGAATTCTCCCACTCCTTCTAATTCGTCCAGCAGAGATTGTAGGCGGCTCTCCAGGCTTGCGTTCTCGGCGCTCCGGTCGCGTACCGAGGCATAAGAAGACAGCCACGCGGCCGCCACATTCTTCGGCCGATCTTGTAACCAGCCACTCCGCCGGGTTGTGACTAAAAGAAAGTCTTCCTCAGGAAAGGTGTTCGCATAGGCGATGCCGGTGCGCGACACATTTACGTACGCGGTGGGAAGCAATACAACNNGCCAGGCGCCCGCGGAGTTGATATCCCGCATCGTATTTATCCCAGAAAACGTCGATCATCTGCGGTGCTGAAAGCTTATTGGAGACGCGGACATAGTGACCCAGCCCGCCCTTTTGGGCTCCCCGTCGCAAAGGGAAAATCGTCACGAGGGTAGGGAGCAGACCCTGCAAGAGACTGGCATGAAGACCGGGCCGCGAAACATACACTTCATCGCCGGAACCTACCGTCTCCGCAAACCGCTGCAGCAGGATCAGCGTCTCCAATTCGCCGTGCAGCAGCAACGACATGATCTCCCACCAATCCAGCCCATGTTCATCGATCAGCCGCCCGCATCCCATATCTAGCAGATCCCGCACGCGCCTGAAATCGTCGAAACCACTCCGCAGAGAATCCAGAGTTGTCACCGGACACTGGAATTGATCGTGCCAGCGCTGATAGGTATTCCTACCGCCCATTCCCAGGTCCACGATCCGATCCCAGTGCTGCCCGGCCCAGGCGCCCGCATCCGCAGTATCGAGAGGATCGATTAGAAGGACTCTCATGGAATTCACCAGGCGGTCAATCCGCCATCGACCACAAGGCATTGCCCGGTGATGTATGAAGCTTCGTCGGACGCGAGAAATGCCGCCGCGCTCGCCACCTCGTCCGCCGTGGCCATTCGTCGAAGCATGGTTTTTTCCGAGTACCTTTTTACAAATTCCTTGGACTGCCGTTGTTCGGAAAACACACCGCCGGGAACCAGAGCGTTTACACGCACTCCGCGCTCTCCCCACATGGCCGCCAACCATCGCGTCGCACCCTCGGCCGCCGCCTTCACCGCCGCGTACTGCACCGGCGTTGGCAGCATTCCTTCTGGATAAATGCGGTGATCCACTCCGGCCTGCCCGTAGATGGAGGATAGAAAGACTATGCTTGCGGGCTGGCCCGCCAGGCGATTCACGCCATTCCGCAACAGCAGAACATGTCCTGCAATGTCGACTGCAAACAGGTTCGTAAAGGAATCGTGCGTAAGCTTTTCAAAAGGTACACCCACACCTTCCCGTAGGGACGCGTTTGCCACAACGATGGTGGGTACGCCGGCTTGATCCACGATGTGATCCAGACAACTCCGAATACTCTCCTCGTCGCCTAGATCGAGCTGCACGGGAATGTATCTCCCAACTATTTTTCCCTGCCGTTCGGTCCACTGTTTGGCTTTCGAAAAGTCGCGAGACGCAATCACTACCGTAGCCTGCTCCGCAGCCAGGCGCGTCGCGATCGCGCTCCCTAACAGGCCTGTGGCTCCGGTGACCAGTGCGACGCGGCCCTTCAGTCCCTTCATGCGGCTCGCTCCGCCAGGATCAGCTCGCAGAGTTTGAGGTCGAATTCCAAAGCTACATGCACCGATCGCTCCGGGGGCGTCTCCACCACACCCATGCGTTCTCCGAAAAAGTGGCCAACCTGCGCCAGCGCCGGCAGCCGGGCAATCTTGATGGAACCGTTGGGGCGAAATACCGGCGGCAACAGCGGACGTTCCATCAGATATTTGTTGCCGAAGTACATGTGCCAGTAATCGTCGTCGCTATCCGGCACCACCGCCCAATGGAAGTCGTGCGGGTCTACCGGCGTCACGCTCACCAGGAAATCGAAGTCATCGCTCTGAAACTTGTGCACCGCTGCACTTAAGTCCTCGACACTGCGCAGCGGAGACGTAGGTTGAAGGCACACAAGAGTCTCCGTGGAGCTTCCTTTCCTGGCGAGATGTGCAGCCATGTGCTGACAAGGTATATGCGAGGCGACGAGATCACCGCACAACTCTTCCGGCATCAAAATNNGTGCAAACATACACACTCTCAAAAAGTCCACTCCGGCGCGCAACCTCTATGGTGTAAGTGATGAGCGGCTTCCCCGCCAGAGCGCGCAGATTCTTTCCGGGCAGGCGTTTGCTGCCTCCGCGCGCCGGGATGGTACAAAGCATCGGTTTAGGCACTCAACCTCCCCGGCACATAAGCATCATGCTTTACACGCTCCAACGGAGATGCGCCGTCTCGCACCGTCAATCCATGAACCAGCAATTCCGCGAGTTTGAGGTCTTCTTCGTCATCAATGTCGATTCCACGATTCGGATCCATCGGGGCGAGATGAAACGGGGAACCGTAGAAGGCATTCTGCGCAAGAAAGTTCCTGGTCCGCGCCCACCAGATCGCACCCGTGGGGCAGAATGTCCGCGGCAGTTCCTGGCTCCTGACCAGGCTCCGTTCCCCGAAGAGCCAGCGGCCGCCTTGCTGTTCGTCAGAAACCACTGCCCACTGCGGATACACACCTCGATAGGGGATCACAGAAATCTGAAAAAGACGGTCGCCATCTTTGAACCTACGCCAATGCTCGACAATGTCTGCGCTGTGCACCAGTGGACAGTTCGGCATGCACTGGCAAATGGCCTCGGGTTCCATCCCCTGACTGCGCAGCACCCCAAGAACGTGCCGAGCCACGTCGACAAGCTGCGCAGAGTCACTGGCGAGTTCCGGGGGACGCAACACGAAAACGGCTCCGTACCACTCGGCGATGCGGCCTATGGCGGGGTCATCGGAGGACACAATCACCTTGGCAAACAGCCCGCTGTTCAAGGCCGCCGAAACCGAATACGCCAGCATAGGATGCCCAAAAAATGGCCGCACATTCTTTCCCGGAAGCCGCTTCGAACCGCCGCGAGCTGGGATAACAGCGATCAGATTACTGCTCAAAGCTCACCCACTTCCGCTCCGAGGCCGAGGTCAGTGCGGCCAATGCGACTCGTAAAGTCAGCTCCGATTCGGCCAAACCCTGGTTCGCGGTCACCCGGCCATGCACGCACGAAAAAAAATCTTCGATCTCCGCGATGTACATCTGATTGGCCTCGAAGTCGTACTTTATGAATTCAGGAGCGCCTTCGGGTCGAATAATTCCGACCTGATTCTCAGCGTGATCCCAGACCACCGTGGCAGCATCTCCCGCCAGCACGCATGAGCGGGACGCGGTTCGCTGGGCAAAATCCATGTGTATGTCGGCTTGGGCACCGGAGCACAAACGTATCAGGATGGTCGCGCAGTCCTCCACGTTCACCTCCAACCCACTGACCTGACCCGCCATGCAGGTAAGCTCGCGTGGCGGGCCCAGCAGCCACAGCATGTAATCGATCTCATGCGACGCATCCAGAATGATGCCGCCGCCTAGCTCGCGGCGCGCCGTATAGCTTTGCCGATAATCCTGCCAGGGACGCCAATCGGGTAGGTATTGAGCTACCTCGGCGCGCGCCCACAAAATGCGACCCGGAACCCCTTCCTCCACTAAACGCTTGAGTGTCTGTATACCCGGATTGAAGCGCAGATTATATCCAACCCGCACCACGCGTCCGAGTTTGCCCGCTTCGACCTGGAGTGCGCTCACCCCATCCAGACGGTGGCTAAGCGGCTTCTCAATAAAAACATCGGCGCCGCTCCGGAGGGCGCACAATGCTTGCTCCACATGACAAACCGGGGGTGTACAAACGAAAACCACGTCTGGCTTGAAACTGCGGAGCGCTTCGTCCAAATCCGCGAAGCCCGCAACGCCTAAATCGTCCACTACTGGCCGCAGCCGTCCTGCATCGGGGTCGGTGGCCGCTAGCTTCCGAGTCCCCAGTTGCCGGAGGTTAGCCATGTGGCGACGTCCAATGGACCCCGCACCTGCCACTAGCACCGAATATTGAGCAAAGGGGACCGGCGCCGAGTTCATACGGCAAACGCCACCATTATCTTCTTTACTGCTGTGATGACATCTTCCGCGTCCTGATCGCTCATCCCGTGAAACATCGGGAGACTGATCAGACGCTCATACGCATCCTCCGCAATGGGATACTCCCCGCCGCGATAGCCGAAGCGATCGCGATAATAGGGATGGCGATGCACGGGAATGTAGTGAACGTTAACCCCAATGTTCTCCGCCCGCAACGCCCGGAAAACCTGAGCCCGGTCCGCAGTCAACTTCTCGAGATTGAGCCGGATGGGGTAAAGATGCCACGCCGGATTCACATCTGCGCGAACCGCGGGCAGTGTCACACCCGCCAGACCGGCAAACGCGGTTGAATAGCGTTCCGCGATCTCTCGCCTGCGCAACAGATTTGCCTTCAGCTTTTTCAGTTGCGACAATCCCAGAGCGCACGCCATGTCAGTGAGCCGGTAATTGAACCCGAGAAGCACCATCTCGTAGTGCCATTGCCCGGCAGTCTGACGTTGCCGTGCCTCGCTCGAGATGCCATGATTGCGAAACCGCCGCAATGCCTCAGCGCAATCCGCGCGGTCGGTCGTCACCATACCGCCTTCTCCAGTCGCAAGGTGCTTCACTGGGTGAAAACTGAAGACGGTCATGTGGGAGATGCCGCCGGTGCGCCGCTGCCGATATTCCGCACCCAGAGCGTGCGAGGCATCNNGCCCGCGTGCGCGCCGTGATTCGCGCCGCGACTTGCTCCGGATCAAGGTTGAGCGTGTCGGTGCTCACGTCCGCAAAAACCGGAGTCGCTCCCTGGTACAGCACGCAGTTCGCCGTAGCCGCAAACGTCATGGGAGTAGTGATGGCTTCGTCGCCCGGCTTCAGCCCTGCGGCGAAGGCTGCGCCATGCAACGCCGCCGTACCGGAACTGAAGCTCACCGCGTGCTTGGCTCCCACCCAGGCCGCGAACGCTTCCTCGAACTCTGCCACTTTCGGGCCGGTGGTAAGCCAGTCGGAGCGCAGCACATCCACCACAGCCTGAATGTCATCTTCTCCAATGGACTGCCGCCCGTAAGGAAGAAGCGTCTTCCGCACAGGCGTTCCTCCATCCACTGCGAGTAATTCTTGTTTGCTGGATATCATGGGCATCGCGCTAGTCCGGAGCCTAAAGCTGCCTTACTACCTGAGAGCTGAAGCAGCGGCATCTAAGCAGGCACCGGCGACTTCACCGTGGCCCTGGGCTCAATCAGTTCCTGGAGTTGCTCCTGGCTCAGCCACTCTTCGTTGCTGTCGCTGGTATAGCGGAAACCCGGCGGCAATTCCCTTCCGTGAACCCAGTTTCCCCTTTTCCACCACGGATGCGATGGCTGGACAATATACATGTCATCCAGTGCAACTGCGGTGCGCGCTTCATCTTCGGAAAGCAGCACCTCGTGCAATTTCTCCCCCGGCCGAATGCCGATGTATTCCACCGCGCATCCCGGAGCGACCGCTTCGGCCAGATCGACTAATCGCATGCTTGGAATCTTAGGCACGAAGATTTCACCGCCATGCATCTGCTCAATCGAGCGCACCACAAATCGCACTCCGTGTTCCAGAGTAAGCCAGAACCGGGTCATGCGCGGGTCAGTAATCGTGATCCTGCCCCGTTTGCGCTGTTCCAGAAACACCGGAATGACGCTGCCCCGGCTGCCCACAACGTTTCCATACCTGGCGCAGCTGAAACGAGTTTCCTGCGCTCCCGCATAGGCGTTGGCCTGCACGAATACTTTTTCGGCGCACAGCTTCGTAGCTCCGTATAGATTGACCGGATTCACGGCCTTGTCGGTACTGAGAGCCAGAATGCGCTGGACGCCCCGGTCGATGGCCGCATCGATCACATTGCGGCCGCCCATGATGTTGGTCTGAATCGCCTCGAACGGATTGTATTCGCAGGCCGGAACCTGCTTGAGCGCGGCCGCGTGTACCACCACCGTGATTCCGGCAAACGCGCGCTGCAGACGGCCCGGGTCGCGCACATCCCCGATGAAGTAGCGCAGGCTGGCGTCCTCGAAACCGGAGGTCCGCATGTCGTGCTGCTTCAGTTCGTCCCGGCTGAAAATTACAAGTCGCTTGGGGTGATACTCCCGCAGCATGATTTCGACGAACTTCTTCCCGAACGAGCCCGTCCCGCCGGTGACCAGCACTTCCTGTTCCGCCCAATTCATCAAGCCTGCCTCAGCCATGTTTTCCTTGCGTTGATACCCGCCTGGAGCGCGGGTTTGCGGTTCGGAGGAGGATCAGTCCGGGCCGCACATGAGTTGGGAGCCGGCTCATTTCAGCCACTCCCTACCATTCTTCGTTTGGATAAATAAAGAATAAGAAAACAAACGCGTCCCTCTCCGGGCTGGGGTTATTGATTGCAAGTAGTATAGCGGAGTTTTTCGCATCCGCGCGAACGATGCGTCCGGGCACCGCCAATTCACCAAGAGTGCTGCGTTTCGATTCGCCAATTGTTTTCCCGGCAGGCAGTGCTAGAATATCGACGAAACCGCTACATCACTGTGTGAGAGAATGCACGAGCATGGAGTCAGCCTCGATGACCAGCCATCGAGTAGCTTGGCTCTTTCTTGGGGTGCAGGTGCAAGTCTGACCTGAGGGCCCTGGGAATTAGAAAACTTGTTGAGGAGAATGCATGGATTCCGGACCGCTGGTGCAGGCCAATACTCCAACCATTCGTGAAATGCCGCCAAGCGCGGACCTGGGGAGAAACATTGGCCCGCGCGTTTACCCCGAACTTCTTTCTCAGGAATCGGCCCTCGGCGAATATATTCGCATTTTGATGAAGCGCAAGTGGACGGTTCTGGCCTGCCTCCTGGCCATCTTCTCCATCGTCGCCATCGCCAGCCTCAAGATGACGCCGCTTTATGAAGCCAGCGGCAGCATTGAAATCAACAAGCCGGATTCCGGCCTGGTCAACTTCAGCAATTCTCCAACCTTTAACGTTGATTATTACGATCCAAGCGAACTCGAAACCGAAGTAATGATTCTGCAAAGCGACCTTCTGGCGATGCAAGTAGTGAAGGAACTCGGTCTGGACCGCCGGCCGGAGTTCGGCGGAAAGACGGCAGCTCTGCCCTCTTCGCTCGATCTGGCCCCCGATCCGCTGCAGGCCGACGCCGGCCGAACCTCCGGTCTGCTCTCCAGCTTTCGCGGCAATCTGAAGGTGGCACTCTCTCCCAACAGCCACATCATCAAGGTGTCGTTCCGCAGTCCCGACAAGGATTTAACCGCCAACGTGGTCAACACGTTGATGAGCACCTACACGGAGAACAACTTTAAGTCCCGCTTCGACTCGACCATGCAGGCCTCCGACTGGCTTTCCAAACAACTCGTGGACTTGCAGATGAAGGTGGAAACCTCCCAGGAAAAACTGGTGCGTTACCAAAAAGAGCATGAAATTCTGGGGATCGACGAAAAGCAGAATATTACTACCGCAAAACTTGATGAGTTGAACAAGGCGCTAACCCAGGCCGAATCCGAGCGCATGGACAAAGAATCCGTATACCGCCTGGTTCAAGCCGGGGATGCGGATACCATCGCCTCCGCAGCCAGCGCGCTGGACGCAGCCGGCGCCGGGAACCAATCGGGTGGACTGCTGGAAAGTCTGCGCACCAAGGAAGCCGATCTGAAGATTCAAGCCGCCGAACTCAGCACACAATTTGGGCCGTCCTACCCGAAACTGGCGCAACTGGAGAACCAGCTTAAGGAAATCGATGCGCAACTTCTGGCGGAAACCCGCAAGGTCGGAGGCAAGATCCGGGGACAGTACATGGCCGCCCTGCAGCGGGAGAACATGCTGCACGACGCTCTCGAAAAACAGAAGCAGGAGGCGAATAAACTCAACGAGAGCGCCATCGAGTACAGTCTGCTGAAGCGGGATCTCGATACCAACCGTCAACTCTATGAAGGACTGCTGGAAAAACTGAAGGAGGCCGGCGTTTCCGCGGGGCTTCGCTCCAATAACTTTCGCATTGTCGACGTCGCCCGCGTGCCTACCGCGCCCGTCGAGCCCAACATCCCGCGCAACCTTGCTTTCGCCTTCATGTTGGGCTTGACCTCCGGCGTGGGACTTGCCTTCCTGCTCGAAGGATTGGATAGCACGGTGCGCACCACCGAACAAGCGCAAATGATTTCCGGCCTGCCTCCCCTGGGCATGATTCCACTGGGGTCGAGGACGGCGCGCGAAGGCGCAAACCCAAAGCGGTTGGTAATCGCCACCTCCAAGGAGGCAGTGGAATTGATTACCCAGGTGCGGCCTCAGTCGCAGATGGCGGAATCCTATCGCGCCCTGCGAACCTCGCTGCTGTTATCGAACCTGGGAGCACCGCCCAAGGTGATCATGGTGACCAGCGCGCTTCCTCAGGAAGGAAAAACGACGACCAGCATCAACTGCGCGGTGGTTTTGGCCCAGAAAGGCATTCGCGTGCTGCTGATCGACGCTGACCTCCGGCGGCCCAGCATCCACAAAACACTGGGCATGGGACCCCGTAGCGGGCTCAGCAATGTTCTGACCGGAAGCGCAACTTTGCAACAAGCGATCACACGCTCTCCCACCCTGCCCAACCTGGATGTTTTGCCCGCGGGCACTCCTCCGCCGAATCCCGCTGAACTACTGGCCTCCGCGAATATGCGGGACGTGTTGCAGGAATTGCGCGGGCAGTATGACCACATCGTTGTGGACACTCCTCCCACCCTGTCGGTCACCGACGCCGTTGTGCTGTCGCCGCGAGCCGACGCTATCGTCCTGGTCATCCGTTCCGGACAAACCACCAAGCAGGCGCTGCGCCGCTCCCGTGACATTCTGATGCAAGTGAATGCCAAGGTCTCGGGCGTGCTGTTGAACGCCGTCGATCTGAGTTCGCCCGATTATTACTACTATTACGAATACCAGGGCAAGTATGCGCGCTATTATCGCGATGACGCGTCGCACAACGACGAGGATGATGACTCCGAGGAGACCGCCGAAGCATCCCCCAATAGCGCGTAGTCAGGAACACGGCGGATTCGTAATTGCGCTTCCAACGCGACCCTATGGAAATACTCCTCAATTCTGCTGGGCGGAAAAGACTCGTCATTGCCGTGGCGGCAGCGCTGTGTCTGGTCTATCTTTTCTGGGCGGCACGTCTGCTCGTCGCCTCGTTTTTCGGGGAGAGGCCGGAACTCGCGAGTCTGCAGAGGGCGGCCCGCCTCGACCCTTGGAACGCAGACTACCGCAATCATCTGGGACGTTATTACGCGCTCGTGGCCAGAGATCCGGGCGCGGCTATCGAGCCTTACCGCGCCGCCGTGCAACTCGATCCGCATTCGGCCCGTTACTGGTTCGATCTGGCCTCGGCCTACCAGGTGCTGGGAGACGTTTCAAGTCAGACCATGGCCCTGGAACGCGCTATCGAGGCCGATCCGACTACACCCGACGTCGCTTGGGAAGCCGCGAACTTTTATCTGGTACAAGGCGAAGAGGCGAAGGCTTTGCGCGAATTCCGCGTGGTATTGGAGAATGAGCCGACGCTGGCCGATCCCGCCATTCAATTCTGCTGGCGCATCAACCCAGATGTAGATGCGCTTTTGCGCAACGTGGTTCCCGCCCGTTCCGAGGCCTATCTCGCCTTTCTCCACCTGCTGATGCAGAAACAGGAAACGGCGGCAACGGCTAAGGTCTGGGCCGCTCTTGTTTCATCCCAGCAGACCTT
Source organism: Acidobacteriaceae bacterium (assembly GCA_003165855.1). Lineage (GTDB taxonomy): Bacteria > Acidobacteriota > Terriglobia > Terriglobales > Acidobacteriaceae > Sulfotelmatobacter. Next base: position 17,190 of record PMXH01000289.1, read on the forward strand.
TGAACTCCGCTACGTCTACGACTATCTCCAGTACCTGTTCAACCATAAAGACGTGGATCAAGCGCGTTTAGTTTGGCAGCAAGCCGCCCCGCGTTTCGGGCTGTCCGCGTATTTGCCTTCGGGACGTAATCTGATTGTGAATGGAGATTTCGGCCTGGATGTCCTGAACGGCGGCTTCGACTGGCAGTATGAGAAACAGCGGAGCGTCACTCTCACCTTGGACCCCAGCGATTTTCATGGCGGCCATCGTTCACTGCTGATCGCTTTTGACGGACCGGGAGTAAACGATGCGGGGATTCGTCAGTTCATCGTCGTGCAGCCCGATACTCTCTACGAGTTTTCTGCTTACTACAAAAATGGAGAAATCGAAGGCGCGGGTGGTCCGCATCTTACCATTCAGGATGCTTACACCCGGGCCGTCTTGTATGACAGCGACGAACTGAAAGAGGCGGGATTCTGGAAATCTGCCACCGGCGAATTCACCACCGGAACCGATACCAAACTGCTGGTGCTGCATATTCGGCGCCTGCCAGAAGGGAGTCCGATCCGTGGTAAGCTCTGGGTCGACGATTTCCGCCTGACGCCAAAGCGGCAGTAACTCTTCGAACCGGATGTATTCAATCTCATGAGCGCGACCCGCATTACGGCAATCGACCGTCGAGAACGCTCGGCGCAAGCCGACTCCGTCCTGTTATACGGGATCTTTGGTCTCCTCCTGTTTGGACCGGTCGCCTTCGGTGCGGTGGAACCATGGTCGATCTTTGTGATGGAAGCGGGCGCGACGGCATTGTTTTTGCTATGGATCGGCAAGCAGGTCCTGGACGGAGGAATGAAGATCAGGGGGAATCCTCTGTTCCTTCCCATGGCGGCGTTCGGCCTTCTCATCGTTTCGCAGCTTGTTTTCCACTTGACCGCGTATCCCCACGACACAGTTTCCGTCGCGCTCCTGTACGTGGCCTACGCCATGCTGTGCTTCCTGGCAGGGCAGACTCTGCTTCGCGGCGCTCAGGCGCGCAGCCTTGCGCTCATTTTCTCGGTGTATGGAGCCGCACTCGCCAGCTTCGCCTTGCTCCAGGGCATCTCCTCGAACGGCAGACTGTACTGGATCCGACAGCCTCGCATGGGGGGCTGGATTTATGGACCTTACGTAAATCACAACCATTACGCGGGCCTGATGGAAATGCTGGTGCCCGTTCCTCTGATCCTGTCATTGACGCGACTGGCTCCGGCCAAGGTCCGCACAGCGGCGGCGGCGGCGNNGCGGCGGCGGCGGCGGCGGCCGTCATGGTCGGGACGATTTTTCTGTCTGGATCGCGCGGCGGAATGCTCGCGATTGCCGCCGAGCTTGTGATCCTTGCGGCGTTACTGGTCAAACAGAAGCGCGGCCTGCGGACCGCCGTTGGGATCGGCGTATTCATGGTAATCGTCATCGGACTGCTCGTCTGGATCGGGGGCGCTGAACTCGGCAAACGACTCGCCACCGCCGGGCCCGGCCACTCCGAACTCTCCGGCGATATTCGCGCCTATATCAACCGCGACGGCTTTCGCATGTTTCTGAAGAGGCCTGTCCTGGGCTGGGGTCTGGGAGCTTTTCCCATCGTGTATCCGCAGTTTCGCACCTTCTACACCAATTTCTTCGTGAATGAGGCGCACAATGACTACCTGCAATTGCTGGTGGAAATGGGCCTGCTGGGATTCGCGACCATGGTCTGGTTTGTGGTGACACTCTACATCAGGGCCATCAAGAAAATCGGAAACTGGGCCGGAGAGATCAGCGGCGCGGTTACCTTGGCTTGTCTGCTGGGCTTGAGCGGCATCCTGGTGCACAGTGCGGTCGACTTTAATCTCCAGATTCCCGCCAATGCCGCCCTGTTCTATGTACTATGCACAGTCGCCGCCTCGGAGCCTTTCGCGACGCCCGTGCGCAAACGCCGCGCGGTGCGCAGCAAGGCTTCAGAAGAAGAAGCGCTGCCCCCACCTGAATCTTTGCAGCAGCAACCCGCTACGAATTTCTGACTCCAATTCTGCCTTAAGAAATTGGGCCGCCCGGCATGCCGGACGGCCTAAGATTCTGTACACGAATGCTCTCGCCTGGTTTAAGACTGGCTTACTTAAGACTGGTTCAACCAGACTTGGCTTACTGGGGCTGTGACGGGCTCACGGGGTTGTCGCTCTTGATGAGAACCCAGGCGGTCACACCACCGATTGCCGCCGCTCCTATGCCGATGGCAATGGGAGAACTCAGAATGCCACCCCCGGCCGCCGGAGCGGCGCCGGCAGCGCGCTTCTTGTTTTTCTTCTTGTCCTTGTCCGTCGATTTATCAGATTGATCGGACGACTGTTCGTCCCGTGTGGTTTGTTGGCCCTGCGGCAACGTGACCGTGCCGTTGTCGTCGGTTACGGTAAGGTCTCCCTTGAGCGCCGCGATCCTCACCGTGCCATCCGTGTCGGTTACGTTGAATTCGGTCCAAGCGTTCGATACAGGCGCTACCCGCACATCTCCGGCAGTGGTCGCCACACCCTTGGACGTGGAGACGGAAACGCCTCCATGTTCCACTTTCAAAGAGGCGCCTTCGAATTGCACCAGGGACTCGCCGAGAACTGTAATGCTCGATCCCGGCGCATTGATATTTGCCCCAGAGTCAGAGCGGGTTTGGACCAGATCGCCGGTAAAGATCGCCGAGGAGGTGGGTACATGGGCGCCGTTCAACCAGGCCGCTCCATGCGCATAAAGCATGGCCGCACCGGAATCGGCGGCAAGCAACGAACCAGGCAACAT
>PMXH01000597.1 GCA_003165855.1 Acidobacteriaceae bacterium
CGTGCAAATTTCGTCCAGAGACCGCGATTTCGTCACCGGACTTCGCAGAGAGTCTCGCTGCCAGCCGCTCTCCCACCAGAACATCGCGGGAACCGTCATCCGGCCAGGCGCCGGAAACCTTCCACCAGGGATGAGTGGTTCTCACACCGGTAGTGAACTCTTCCTTGCCAAACGAAACGCTCTTGGCAAAGTAAGTGCCCAGCAGCGTGAGATCTTCCGTCTTCGCGTCTCGCTGCAGCGTAACGCCGACCGGCAGCATCGGCGAAAACCCGGTGATGTTGTTGTGCCAGAAAGTACCCTTGATCTTCGGCAGGTCCGCTTCGTTCAGGAACGCGCCGTCGCTCGGCGGCTTCAGGTTGACGCCGCCAATTTCCACGTCCAGCGTGTCTTCCTGGGGGGTCACGAGTATGTTGGCGCCAATGGTGCGCAGTTCGCGGTTGATCTTGTCGCCAATGTCGGTGGCAACCGCAATCATCGCCGTGGCCACGGTCACGCCCAGCGTGATGGCCACCGCGGCCAGCAATTTGCGCCGCTTCTGGCGGCGAAAAGATTCGTAAACGAGCCGGGCAAACATTCTTACTGTTTTTCGAACACGCGGCTACCCGCCGCGATGTCCGCCTCTTGAATAATCACGGCGTCGGCGGTTTGCGTAGCTTTCAGCGGGATCGGATTGCAGCCGCCGGCCGTGCCCACCGACTGCGGATTGATGGGAGCCGCACAGTTCTTGCAAACCACGCCGTTGCCCGACTTGTAGAAGCCCACCGCCCCGCAGATTTCGCAGGCGTCGAAAACCGTGGCCACCTTGCCGTCGGGTTTCTGATAGAGCCAGAAGCGAACCTCAATGCCATTTTCCTGCGCCTGGTAGCGGTGCAAATCGCCATCGGAAACCTGGGCCAGGGGAATCTTCACCTGCCCGTTCGTGAAACTGACTTCGGTGGCTGGCGACAGCGCGCTCACGCTCTTGGTATAGATAAACTCCGCCGTGACCAGAGCGATGAAGACAAACGAGAAGCCGTAGACCGAAGCCATCCACAACCGCTCCTTGCGGCCTGTCCAGGCCGCCTTGCGGCGCTCCGCCGCTGAAGCCGGCTCGGTGACCGGCTCACGCCGCTTGGCATCAAACAGCACCATCAACGCGGCCAGAGCGAAAATCGTAACGAAGAAAAACAGATCGTTGCGCACAATCGGCCCGATAATGGCCATTTCCCGCTTGGAGGAGATAATCACTCCGCTTTCCGAGAGCTCATGCAGCCCGGCCACCACCAACTGTAGCGCCACCAGAAACAGGATCGCCGTCGTAACCCGGAAGAACTTCTGCAGGTTGATCCGCACGCTGCCCTTCACGAACATCACCCCGAAGGCAATGGCGCACAGCACGCCAAGAAGCGTGCCCAGGAAGCTCATCAGCTCGGTCGAGTTCAGCGAGACGGCGGAAAGGATCAGTACGGTCTCGGCGCCTTCGCGCAGCACCATCAGGAACACAAAGAAGAACAGCCCAATCCATGCGTCATCGCCCGCCAGCAAGCCGACCTTGCCCTCGATCTCGCCCTTCAGCCTGCGCCCCGTNNATCCAGCCTTCAAAAACGTCTTCGTTCCAGTTCAGCCGCGAAATCACTACCGCGATCCCGATGCTGCCAACAAAGGCAGCGCCCAGCGCGGCATAGACGGCCTTGCGCAGATCATTACGGCCGATCTTGGCTAGATAGGCCAGTGTGATCCCCACGATCAGAGCGGCCTCAACCCCTTCGCGCAGCGTGATAATGAAAGCCTGGAGCATTTATGCGTTACCTTCTCTATAAGAAGCCGAGCCGTTCCCGGTGTCATCCTGAGCGCAGCCGTTTTTCAGGCGGAGCGAAGGATCTCCCGTGATCTAACTCTGTATCCTCAAAGCACGGCCACGATCTTGAAAATGAATTTCAATTTCAGTTTCTAGGATAGGCTTGGGGCGGCGCAAGCGTCAATGTGCGATCTCACAAAGGCGCGTGATTTACATCACACGGAGAAATCGGGGATTAAACGGGAGCGATGATGCAGTTCAACCTGCGTAATGGTGATGTTTTCACCAACTATGTCCCCGTCTGCGTATCGGCGGGTTGCTCCAGAGTCGATGGCTGCGCAAGCGATAAAGATAAAGTGGTGAACGACTTTGGGCGCCTTCTGCGATAAAGGAGAAAGACGATTGCCCCTACTGGAGCGTTTATGATGATTTGCCAATGGCCATAGGCTTGGACGCCCATATTGACCGGTGGGATCTGAACCGCCAGAGATGTAAACATCCATTGCCCGGTAGTCCAGTTCACGGTGACGCGGAGCAGGCCGACCAATATCGGAATTAACAAGATCCACTTTATCTTGCCGATCTTGGAACGGATGCACAACACGAGGGCGTATAAAGTAAACCCGGCAACCCCAAGGGCAAGCGATAGTCCGGCATACTGAGAAATACCTTTGTCCGCGAAGGTGAACTCGTTCACCTCTTCGTAGGACCTCGAGGTCGGTATGACAGTGAGACTGCGAATATTCCTGGTACCATGACTCCTCTGGATCACAATCTGTGCGGGCAGCCAACTTCGGGGTATCAGCTCTGTGCGTCCGCTTGTTGGCATTATCTGCGGTGCGAACTCGTATTCCAGGGTAATGTGGGTTGTAGGGCCATTGCGGCCGCGGACAGACCCAGCGTCCACAGTTTTGATCGAAGCTGGCTGAGCGCTGGGAAATGCATCGTGCATTCTGATCAGCGCGTCGCGTGTTTGGAGATTTCTGATGCCGGGATCGAGTTGGTCTCCAACCTGGTCGAATCGACCTTGCCGAAGCGCGTCCACCGACTGTAAGGCAAACGCCTCATCCTCTCGCGGCGTGGTTCTATACAAGAGATCGTCTCGGGTGTAGCCCCGCAGTTTGAAGTAATTCTCTCGGTTGCAGCCCACAAAGGGCATAAGCAGAAGGAAGATCAGGGCTANNGGGCTTCCTCGGCTTTGAACTCGCGGGAGTGGACGCAGCGGCGCAGACCGCGCGTGCGGACGGGATGCTTCAAGTGCAGCATCTCGTGATAAACGATGTACTCCACCGCATAGCGCGGAACCAAGAACTGGTCAAAGATGCGGCTGATGACGATCGCATTATGCGCCGGATCGTAGTGTCCAAGAATGCGGCGAGTCTTGGTCGGGCTCCAGCTCATGCGCGGCCGTCCCAGCAGCCCATGGAAAAAACGCCGGTTGAGATCTTCGAAAACAGAATCAAGATCGTAAACGCGGCCTTGAGGAGAAAGCAGCTGCTTGCGTCCACGCATCTGTCGCACCAGGTGCGCTTTGCTCACCACCTCATGGCTGCCCACATATTTTCGATACCGTGCCGAGTGGCGCGGATCGATAGGCTTCCTGTACATCTTGGCCAGCAGGATATGAGCGATCGCCCGCACCACCGCATCCGGCGCGCCTTCGAGCAGATCGGAGAGTCTCACCAGAAGCCGTCCTTCGCGCAGCCGAATCGTATTGTTGACGTTTGCGAAGGCGAAGAATTCAATCTTCAGCTCAGGCGGAGCTGTGCCGGGACGCAATTCCCGATGTTCGTCATGGAAGATTTCAAGCAATCCCTCGCGCACAATGAGCCTAGATTAGCACGAGCCCACCCGGCATCCGGCCTCAGCTCAAACTCGTCACTGGCCGAAGACCACATCGAAAACCAGCAGCCGGACGCCGAGAGCCGGATGCCGTTTATTCCGGCCTGCCGGATGGCTTCGCATCAGCTTTCTTCCTATGCTTCGCCGCCTCATCCTGCTCAGCTAAAAGCTTGCGGTGGTCGTCCGCCGAGTTATCGACCGTATCGAGGGCATTGGTAAGAACAAACTCGTAACGGTTTGCTTCTTCTGCAGTCACGCCGGCCGCGTCCCTCAAGGCGCGCAGCTTCGCATCAAACTCCGTATCCGCGTCGATGATCACCTTCAGCGGCTTGCGAATATCGTTCTTGCGGTCAACATAAGTGTCGATGTTGTCGTTCAATTCGTCGTAGATCAGCAGGAAGTCATCCAGCTTGTCATGCGTTTGTTGGGCCCGGTCCTTCGTCTTGGGATCGCTGCGCATCTGCTCCAGCCCAACCAGGCGCGCGCGCGCAAACTTCACATAAAGAGAGAGCCGCTGTTCCGGCTCCCAACTGGCGTCACGAATCTGGTCAATCTCCGGCGGGGTGAAAGGATCTCGATGGCGCTGCGCCGAAGCCGGGAATGTGGCGGCTATGATCAGCACGCCGAGGCAAGCACACGTTCCCCAAAGCATCTTCATTTGTGATCACTCTTGCGAAACATGGCTGCCAGCAGATCATCGCGAACACGCTCTAGGCGGTCGATGGTGTCCTGAATCTGCTTTTGGTCTTCATGCGCAACCGTATGTTTGAGGTCGGCCAACTTGCGGGCCATCTTGCGAATTGCGATCTCGCTCTGTTTCTCGTGCTTGTGCGATTGAATTGCATAATCGCGCGCCAACTCGGCGTAAGCAGCCACCTCGGCCAGCGCAGCCTGCCATTTCTCAACGTCCCCGGCAACATAAAGTCTGTTCGCGGCAGCAAGTTGCCGCTCGGATATACGAATGCACAAGGGAGGACGGTCGGCGATGCTGGCCTTAGCGACCCGGTCCTTCAATTCCTCGATGGAAGGCTCCCCGCCGCCGTACAGCGTGAAAGGGACGGCCAGCACCGATAGCATCAGGCCCACAACCGCAATCCGCCACAATCCTGAACGTTCCATCCCAACACCGTCGGTTCCGAGCTTAGTCACTTCTTCGGCTCGATGGCAATAAGCCGATGTTTCGCCTTCCACTCATAATCAGGATACTTCCCATTGGCAGTGTTGAGGAAGAGGTGATAGTTGACGGCGGCATTCTTGAAGTCCCGCAGGTGATCGTAGGCCGACGCCCGAAGAAAGTAAGTAATGGAAATTTCAGGCAGGAATTTCTTGCGCGCATCCAGAGCGCGGATGACCAGCGGAAAGTCTTGATTCTCTCCAGCCGCGAATGCGAGATCGCCATACGCCTCTCCCAGGTCGGGCTTGAGCTTGATCGCAGCAAGGAACTCCTGTTGAGCTTCCGGGAATTTCTTCTGCCGCAGCAGAGCTTGCCCACGGAGGCGATGAAGCTCGGCCTCGTTCGGATGAGCGACCAACAACTCGCGATAAGCGGCCTCGGCCAGGTCATTCTTCCCAGCGTTTACATATAACTCCGCAAGATCGCGCTGTGCCGCATCCTCTCCCGGTGCCAGCTTGAGTCCCGCCTGCAGTTCGGCGATAGCAGCGTCCGCGTTGCCCTCGGCAGCGAGCACTCGCCCCAACTGCACATGAACCGGGCCAGAGTCCGCATGTGCCGCAAGCAACTTGCGCAAATAATCTTCCGCCTCGGAAAAACGCCGCCCGCGCATGTATACGTTCGCCAGACCAATGACACCGTCAGAAGACGCGGGGTCGACCGCAATCGCCTGTTTGTATTCCTGCTCGGCGTCGGCAAACCTGTTTTCCTGCTCCAGAAGTTGTCCAGCAGAAAGATGCGGCTCGGCTTCTTTGGGTTGATATGTTGCTGCACGCTGGTAGTCAGCGAGCGCTTCTTCCGGTTTCGACTTTTCGATCGTGTGGGCCAGCGCAAGCCAAGCCCGGTATTGCCCCTCGGCAGCGTGAGCTGTAGGTTTCAGCTGGGTCGCAGCCCGCAGAAATTCCTCCGCGTCGGGCTGGCCAGTCTTAGCCAACTGCAGCCCCAGATTCAAGTTGGACTCAAAAACCTCCGGCTTCGCCGCCACCGATTTGCGATAGGCCGCAATGGATGCATCCACTTTGCCCAGAGTATTCTCCACGAAGCCAAGATCGAACCACCCTTCATAGTTCGTGGGATCGCGATCGACCAATTTCCGCAGAAGAGGTTCGGCAGCTCCGTAATCCTTCTTCTCAATCGCAGCTTCTGCCGCCGTAAGCTCGGCTGGTTGGGCGGAAGCATCCTCCACCGGAACCTGAACGTGATGAGTTGATCGGTGTGGNNACCCGCGAGAAGTTTACTTGCTCCCATTGGAACGAGCCGCTCCATTGCCATTTCCCGCGCTATTGCCATTCAGCAGGCGAGCCAAATACTTTCCAGTGTACGAGCCCGGCAGCTTGGCAATCGCCTCCGGCGGCCCCACCCCCACGATCTTCCCGCCGCGCGCTCCACCCTCCGGTCCCAGGTCGATCACCCAGTCGGCGGTCTTGATCACTTCCAGGTTGTGTTCAATCACCAGGATGGAGCCCCCCGCATCGATTAGACGGCGGAAGGCAGCCAGTAGTTTGCTGACGTCGTCGAAATGCAACCCCGTCGTCGGCTCGTCAAAAATATAGAGCAGACGCCGCCTCCGNNTGCGCCGCCAGCTTCATGCGCTGCGCTTCTCCCCCCGATAAAGTTGTCGCCGATTGCCCCAGCCGCAGGTATCCCAGCCCAACCTCATCGAGCACGCGCAGCTTGTCCGTTAACTTGGGCACTTCCGCAAAAAACTTCAGCGCTTCCTTCACCGTGAGGTTCAACACTTCGTGAATGTTCTTGCCGCGATAGCGAACCTCGAGCACCTGCGCCTTATAGCGCGTGCCTTTGCACTCTTCGCAGATGAGTTCCACGTCTGCGAGAAACTGCATTTCCACGGTAACCGTGCCATCGCCCTGACAAGTGTCGCACCGTCCGCCCGGGATGTTGAATGAAAAATGCCCCGCACCGAAGCCACGCTTCTTCGCTTCGGGCAGCGAGGCAAACAGTTCGCGGATTACGTCAAACGCCTTAATGTAAGTGACCGGATTCGAGCGCGGCGTCCGCCCGATCGGCGATTGATCCACCAGCACCACTTCGTCAATGAACTGGTCCCCCTCCAGGCTCTGCCAAATAGCGGAACCCCGCTCTGCGCCGCTGATTTGCTGCTTCTTGGCCTCCCCAAGAGCTTGATAAAGCACCTGATGCAGCAACGTCGACTTGCCCGAGCCCGAAACTCCCGTGATCGCCACCAGCATCCCCAGCGGAAT
>PMXH01000254.1 GCA_003165855.1 Acidobacteriaceae bacterium
ACGTCGTCGCGGTGCGCCGCAATCGCCAGTATGTCGAGAGAAGTCGAGGTCATGTCAGTCGAGATTGCCTCCTTCAAGAACAGATCTGCCTCTACTTCTTCCGCTCCACCAGATACCGTGCCAGCTCCTTCAGCGTCTCCGCACGTTCGCCGAAACTCTCCAACTCTGAAAACGCAGTGCTCACCAGTGCATCCGCCTTGCGCACGGACTCTTCAATGCCAAACAGCGCCGGGTAGGTCGCCTTCTGCGCAGCCGTATCTTTGCCGGCAGTCTTGCCAAGTTGTTCGGAGGTCTGGGTCACATCGAGCACGTCGTCCACAATCTGAAATGCCAGCCCAATCGACTGCCCAAACGTCCGCAGCTTCTTAACTTCGCCGTCCTTTGCTCCGGCATAAAGCCCACCACTCACCAGGCTCGCCGCGATCAGCGCGGCAGTCTTCGCGCAGTGGATATATTCCAACATCTCCGCCGTAGGCTGGGTGTGCTCGGCTTCCAGATCCACGACCTGTCCCCCAATCATGCCATCCAGTGTGCCAGTGCCGCGCGCGATCTCTTCGATAATTCGCACCCGCGCTTCCGCCGGACATTCCAGCCGCGCCAGAACCTCATAAGCCTGCGTCTGCAGCGCGTCTCCTGCCAGAATTGCGAGCGCCTCCCCGAACACCTTGTGGCAGGTCGGACGTCCGCGCCGCAGATCGTCGTTATCCAGCGCCGGAAGATCGTCGTGGATCAGGGAATAGGTGTGCAGCATTTCCAGCGCCGCTCCCAGTTCTTCGATCTTCGGGGGCAACGTTCTCGCAATCATGCGGCCAGCCTCCATGCACAGCACCGGCCGCAGTCGCTTGCCGCCCGCGAACACGCTGTGCCGCATGGCCTTGTGAATGGACACCGGCTGCTGGGTTTCCAGCGGAATCAGCCGGTCGAGGGCAGCGTCCGTCCGCGCCCGCCCTTGTTCGAGAGTCTCTTGCAGCATTGAGCAGTGAGTATAACAAGGTGGGCGACGAAGCTAAAGAAAAGCGAGGACGCCGGGAAGCGTCCTCGCTGGTTAAGATTTCGAATGATCTCAGGCTGCGGAACTTTTTGCCACGGCCATGCTCCGCAACACCGAAGTCAGAACGTTTTGCACATCATCGGCTGGGCACACGTCGCTCGCGCCAGCCTCCAGCGCGGCCGTCCACAACTCCTCATCCGGAATGCGATGGGTGCAGACAATCGGCAACGTGGGAAAATCGTTGTGCAGGTTCCGCACATCGGTCAGACGCGAGTACTCCATATCGAGAATCACCACTGCCGGCCGGTGCTTGGCCACGCGCTCACGAAGTTCGTCTCCGGAACGCGTCAAGTGGACAGAATGGAAGTGAGAGGAAAGCCCACCGGCCAGAGACTGGGCGACCCTGGGATCGCTTTCGAGAACGACAACACTGAAGCCCATAGATCCTCCTGACTTACCGTCAGTTACGGCGGACTAGGGCTGCGGGGAAGGGTTCGGAACCACTACTCCACAGACATTACAACTTGACAAGCACCAACGAAGGACTCGCCACCTACCCGCGGGCAGGTGCCTCCTCCGTCACGGGCTCAAACGGCTCAGCCTGGAGCTTCCCGTTCTTCTTCAGCAAGATCTCCACCTTGCCCTCGGCCTGCTCCAATTCCTTCCGGCAGGTCGAGGAGAGGTGCATGCCTTCTTCGAAAAGGGTGAGAGACTCTTCCAGAGGCACGTCTCCCTTTTCCAGTTCCAGGACAATCTTTTCCAGTCGCTGGAGACACTCTTCAAACTTGGCCAACGGGTTTGCTCCTCCTCTATTGATGCAACGATCGGATCGAAGTGTCCAGTGTTTTTTTGTAGATAGTTGATGAAAACGAACCCGTTTAGTTCACAAAGGGAATTCTAATCGTTTGCGGGACGGCTTGTTCCCAGCGCCTCAAGAACATCCACCGCCGAACTGTAACGTCCCTGCGGCGCGCTGATTTGCGCTCCTTGCACCGTGTGCCGCACCGCAATCAGCATCTCCCGGGCAATGGCCACGCCTTCGGCCCTGGCCGCTTCCGGCGTTTGGGCTCGTGCCATGCGTTCCACAATCGAATCCGGCACAGAAACCCGCAGCTCATTCTTCATGAACTCCGCGTTGCGCACACTCACCAGCGGCCAGATCCCCGCCACTACAGGGATTCGGCAATGCTCGATCCTCTTGAGAAAGTTCTCCAGCAGGCGAAGGTCGAAAACCGGTTGCGTTACCGCGTATTCGGCTCCGGCGGCAACCTTGTACTCAAACCGCCGGATCTCCTCGTCCAGATCCGTGAGCCCCGGATTCGCACCCACGCCGATCACAAAGCCCGTGCCCTCCCCGATCGGGTTTCCGCCCAGGTCGAGTCCCCGGTTCAAGTTGTGAACGATGTTGACCAGGCCGATGGCATCCACGTCGAACACCGCCGTGGCATCCGGATAGGTTCCCATGCGCGGCGGGTCGCCGGTGATGCAGAGCAGGTTGCGCACGCCCACGGTATGCGCGCCCAGCAACTCGGACTGGATGCCCAGAATGTTGCGGTCGCGGCAGCAGAAGTG
>PMXH01000039.1 GCA_003165855.1 Acidobacteriaceae bacterium
AACTTCCCGCCGTTTTCGGTGGGGGAGGTTGCGTTTTTGCGGGGGGCGGGGCGGAGAGAGATTGGACACGGCGCGCTCGCAGAGCGCGCGGTGTCGGCGGTGTTGCCGACGGAGGAGGCGTGGCCTTACGCGATGCGGGTGGTGTCGGACATTCTGGAGTCNNCGGCGACATGGACTTCAAGGTCGCCGGAACGAAAGATGGGATTACCGCGCTGCAGATGGATATTAAGGTTGCGGGCATTACTTCGCAGATCATGCGGGAAGCGCTGGCGCAGGCGAAGCGCGGGCGGCTGCACATTCTGGGGAAGATGGAAGAAGTGATCACGACCGGACGGGAGAAGATTTCCGACTTTGCGCCGAGGTTCTACACGGTGCAGATTCCGGTGGATAAGATTCGCGATCTGATCGGGCCGGGCGGCAAGACGATTCGCGGCATCATCGAAGCCACGCAGGTGAAGATCGACGTCGACGACACCGGCAAGGTCAATGTGGCTTCGTCGGACGAAGAAGGTTTGAAGAAGGCGCTGGCGATGATCAACGACATCACCGCGGTTCCGGAAATCGGCAAAGTCTACCTGGGCAAGGTCGTCCGGCTGGCTGAGTTCGGCGCGTTTGTCGAGCTCTTCCCNNGGATTGCTGCACATCAGCGAAGTGGCGGAACATCGGATTGCGGATGTGCGCGACGAGTTGAAGGAAGGCGATCAGGTTCTGGTGAAGGTGCTGGCGGTTGAGGGCAATCGCATCCGGTTGTCGCGCAAGGCGATTCTGAAAGAGCAGCGCGCGAAGATGGGCGGAGGGGATGGCGCGGCGCCGGCTGAGCCGAGTGGTGAGGGCGAAGCGGTTCCTGCTCCCGCATTGACGGGGTCGATGGTGATTGAGGGCGGCGGCGATTTCCCCGACGAGGCTGAGCCAAACTTCAACCGCGAAGGCGGCCCGGCGCCGGTGGGCGGCAGCGATCGTCCTCATGGAGATCGGCCGCCGCATGGCGGAGACCGAGGTGGACGCGGTGGACGTCCGGGCGGCGGCGGGCGGGATCGTGGACGCGGCGGGCGCGGTGGTCGGCCTGGTGGCGGTGGCGGACGGGATCGCGGCGGACGCGGCGGGCCGGGCGGGGGAAGACACTAGAAACTTTTTGCCACGGATTTGCACGGATCAACACGGATATGAAAAAGAGGCCACGGCGAGAGTCGTGGCCTTTTCGTGTTCTATTCAGACTCGCCGTACCGCGCGTGTGGAGGGAGGGCGGGGCATGGAGCGCGGGCGCTGGTGGAGGGAACGGATTTTTGGGGTTTTTGTGGTGGGAGATCCTAGGTGAATAGCGGTATATGTCGAGCGCTACACGTGGTCGCCAGTCAGATTCTCCACTCCAAGTAGGCTTCGGAACTCGTCCTCAACAGCCCTTCTCGCCGCCGGAATCTTTCCCTCATATGCCTCGAACGCCTCCATGAGGACGCGATTGCGTTCTTCGCTGGTTCGTTCGGTGGGGTATTCGATAGAGGCGTAAACACCAACCCCGATGACCGTCTTCCTCACTGGATCCATGAAGTTCGTCAGCTTCGTACAGACATGTTCAGGAAGGTATATCCGGTTCTTCTCCACGAAGAAATAAAGCTCGCGGAGTTTTTGGCCAGTACTGTTGTATGCCTCCTGCCGCTCCTTCGGTTCGGCGTAGCCGTCCACAAAAACAAAACGCTCTCCCGCTTGCTGCGCATCGACCAAATACTTGTATAGGTCCGCCACGACTTCCGCACGCTTTTCGTGAAGCTTCGCGAATCGCACTTGGTGCTCAACCGCAGTTATTTGAAGATTGCTTTTGAGTCGCTCGATTTCAAGATCGGCGTCGGCTTTTAGCCTTGTCTTGAACTGCTCCGCGTCTAGGGTCAGGCGGTTCGAGACCACGGCCTTGACCAGCCAGGCGGCAGCGGCTAACAGCATTCCCTGACTGCCGATTGTTGTTATTACGTCCTGCCAGTTAATCGTCATTCGCTTCTTCTTGTTGGATAACCGCCCGTTGCGACCCCGACCCTATGTGAGATTTCGAACTTGCGCCGCCATGCGCTCTAGTTGCCGAGCGATCTTCTCTGTGGCTTTCGTCATGCCTATTCTGCGCCCGTGTGCTCGGGCGGCTTTGAGATACCAGACAGTGTGCGCATTCACCGAAAGTGCTTGTTCCTTGGCGGTGAGTTCTTCGAAGGTCTTGGTATCGTTCTGATGACGTCGGAGTGGTGTTGCCATCGTTCCTCCTAGCGTTAGAGCGGGAACAGCTTAGCACCGTTTGTTGCCCACCCGCCTCGTGCCGTCCCTCCGGGACTCGGTTCCTCTTTGGCCGACTGACCCAGGACTTACGTCCTGGGCTATTGTCTGTCGCCCCTCCGGGGCTGGTTTCTCTTTCTTGTGCTTACCCACGGCTTGCGCCGTGGGCTGTATTCTGCCGCCGCTTCGCGGCTGGTTGTAATGGGCGAGCATCTTATTGCAGCGCTGAAGCGCTGCGCCACCCAAAGGCAGACACGGCACGACTGGAAGTCGTGCCCTTCCCGGTCTTCTCCTAGCGCGAGCGGAGGAGCCGTCAAGAAAATGCATAGGTCCCTTCGGCTGCGCTCAGGGCAGGCTCTTCGTCGGGAGTCGCTGGCTGCGC
>PMXH01000392.1 GCA_003165855.1 Acidobacteriaceae bacterium
CATGAAGAAACCATCCGCATCAGACCCAGCGCGGATGCTGCTCGGTTAGGCGAAGCGCAGCGTGGGAACGAGTTGATCATCCTCGACACCACCCGCGACTGGGTCCACGTGGAAGCGATTCTTATCGCGCCCAGCCGCGAAGAAGGCGCNNCCGCTCGCCGCCGAAGCACTCTACCGTGCCGCCGATATCCGGTGGCAGATCGAGCGCTCCGACGTTATGACGCGTCCCTCCGCGCGCCAACGCGAATCCTACATGCGCGGCCAGATGAAGGAAGACTGGATGAAGCTCGTGATCAAGAAGTATCCCACCACCAAGTGGTCTGACCTGGCGGCCTTCCGCCTGATCGAGAACAAACTCTGCGGCGAATGGGAAGGCATCGCGAAATGTCCGGACAAAGAAGCCGACCTCTACGAGAACTATGCCAAGGAGCATCCGCAGTCTCCCGCCGCAGCGGAAGCCTTGTACAACGCGGCTTGGCGCCGTGCGGCGCTGATCGAGATTTACAAGACGGAGCCTAATCAGAAGAAGGCAGGCGAATCCAAAGACCGCGCTCTCGCGCTGGCGCAGAAGGTGGTCAGCCAGTATTTGCAAAGCGATTGGGCCTTGCGCGCGCAACGGCTGATCTTTTACATTCAACAGGGCATTCCAACCTACGGAAACACGGCGGACTAATTTTGCCCATCTATCAAGCGGTAGTTCTTGCCATCATTCAGGGGCTGGCGGAGTTCATCCCCGTCTCCAGCTCGGGACACCTCATTATTGTGCGGCGCTTGCTGGGCTGGAACGAGCTTTCCCCGGCGCATGAGCTCACCTTCGACGTCGCACTGCACTTCGGCACCTTGCTCTCTGTGCTCTTCTACTTCCGCCGCACCTGGTATCAGATTATCCGCGCGGCTCTGGGAGGAAAAATCGTCCGCTTCTCCGAAGCCAGCGGTTCGGACGAGAACCTGACCCTGCAGGAGCGCAAGGAAGAGCGCATGCTTCTGTGGTTTCTGGCTCTGGCCACGATTCCGGGAGCCATTGCGGGCAAACTGCTCGAGCATTCCGCCGAAGACTACTTCCGCGAACACATCGTCCTGATTGCGGCAGCGTTGATCGTAGTTGCGCTCCTCATGTGGCTGGGAGAAAAAGTCGGCACACGGGAGAAACCGCTGACCCGCACCTCTTTCGTGGATGCTCTGGTCATTGGTATAGCGCAGGCGTTTGCCTTGATGCCGGGAGTTTCACGATCCGGCTCAACCATCACCGCCGGTTTGTTCCGCAACATGACCCGGGAAGCCGCGGTTCGCTTCAGCTTTCTGCTTTCCACCCCCATCATCGCCGGCGCCGCGTTGCTGAAAGCTCACGAGCTTCGCAAAGAGGGACTGCCTGCCGGAATGCACGCTCCGTTCCTGGTCGGCATTCTCGTTTCCGCGGTTGTTGGTTATGTCACGATCGCGTGGCTCATTCGCTACCTGCAATCCAATAGTCTGCGGCTGTTCATCATCTATCGCATCGTGTTTGGCGTCGTCGTGATCGCCCTGGCGTATCTGTGGCATCTCGCGTAAGCGTTCGAACTCTTAGTTAGACGTCAGTTGCAGGGCTGCGCCCATGCCCGCTGATAGCGGAGGATGTCCTCCACTTCTTCGTTCAGTTCATCCGCAGCCTTATTGATGAGTTCGAGATCGCGAGCTTCGATCTGCGCCCGCGCCTGTTGGCGCAAATACCGAGAGGTCTCCTCTTTCATACTACGAACATACCTGCCTTGCGGAGTATTCGCGAGGCTATACTCCAGTTAAACCAGTTCCAGCCGAACTTGGCGGCCGACAACAGCCGCGGCTTTTTGAAGGGTACTCAAGGTAACGGCATCGTTGTCGGGATCGAGGAGCCGATCGAGGGCGGAACGGCTGGTGCGCATTCGCCGCGCCATTTCGACCTTGGTCAAGCCTTTCTGTTGCATCGCGGCCTCAACCTGGCGTGCGACGACCCGTTTGATCGCAGTTGCGCTGACTTTTTCATAGAGTCCTTCCTCGCGCAGCCAGCTATCGAAAGTTGAGCCAATGTTCTTTTTCTTCATACTCCTGTTCCCTTCTTGCGTCTGATCGCCAGATCAATCTCTCGTTCCGGCGTTTTCTGCGTTTTCTTCATAAATCCATGCAGTAGCAGCATGCAGTCTTGTTCAGTGCAGAAGAGCATGCGGGCGATGCGGCCATGCCGTAAGCTGCTTCGCACTTCCCACAATTCCCGGCCGAGCGGACGGACCAGCGGCATCCCAATGGGCCATGAGAATTCAACATCCTTGATGTCCTCGCCAATGATTCTGCGGTCTTCCGCATCCAGGCTCTTGAGCCACTCTCGCACCGGTTCTCGACCGCTATCGGATCGATAGAACCGTGCTGGGAGCCGCTTCAGGGTTGCATTCATGCTAATGTACCACTATTGGTACGCGCTATCAAGCATGCATTTAGTATCATCCATCGGGACAGAAAAGAGAGGGGGCAAAGTTGGCCCTAGATCTCCTTCGTGCCCATCACCAGGAAGCCAACTGTACACTCCCGCCGAAATCCGGGATTGCCGAGGGGCCGGGTTCTTGGCATAATGATGAGGCTCTGGCCGATTTGCGCCACGGGGTTTTATATCCGTGGGAACAACGGCCCACAATGCGTTTTCTGGCAAGCATCTTTGTCCCCACGGGCAACCGGCGGCTGAATGAGCTGGTCGGGTTCCTGTTGTGCGTCTCTGCGCTCCTCCTCTTCCTCGCGCTGGCTTCGTATTCGCCGCTCGATCCTTCGCTGAACAGCGCCTCCGTGTTGACCGGAACTCACGCTGCGCGCAACTGGATCGGCGTGGTCGGAGCCGTTATCTCGGACCTGACGCTGCAGTTCTTCGGCGTCGGGGCTTTTCTGCTGCCCGTCTTCCCTGCCATGCTTGGGATTCGCTGGTTCGCTTCGCGGAAGATTCAATCCCCGATCGCCAAGAGCCTGGGTGGAACCTGGCTGGTCATGTTCATTCCCGCGCTGCTGGCGCTGTTGCCGGGCCATTTGCGCTGGATGAACGTGATTCCGATCGAAGGTCTGATGGGAAGAGTGGTGGGGGATATTCTGATCCACTACTTGAACATTGCCGGCGCCTACATCGTGTGCGCCAGCGTGCTGGCGGTCGCGCTCTACCTCTCAACCGCGTTCTCGTTTTCCTCGATTCAGCTCTGGGCGCCGACGCGGTTTGCATTCGTGACCGCTCTGTGGAACCGCTATCAGGACTGGCAGGAAGAGCGCGCCAAGCGGCAACAGCAGAAGGAACTGGACAAGCGGCGGATTTCAAAGCCGGTGGTGAAGACGCAGTTGATTCCCTCGCGGCAAGCCGCTGCTGAGCCAAACGTGCAAGCCAGGGTTGCGCCAGAACCGCGCCGTACCGGCATCGAGCGCATGCTGGAGCCCGAAGTCAAAGAAGATGCTCCGGCGGCGACGGGCGGGATTCTGCCCGAATCGCTAGCAGCGGTTGAAACTGCGGCTGATCCGGAAGTGACGCAGCGTGCCGACAGCGATCACAAGCCGAAGACGACCATGCCGCGGATCGCCGGCGGCTACAAGCTTCCTTCGAGCAGCTTGCTGCAGCGTCCGGATGAGCAGCAGACCGTGGATGCGGACGAACTGAAGTTGTTGGCCCAGGTGCTGACTGAGAAGTATGCCGAGTTCGAAGTGCATGGACAGATCACGCAGATCAATCCCGGTCCCGTGGTGACTACGTTCGAGTTCAAGCCCGATGCCGGAATCAAGTACAGCCGCATCACCAACCTCACCGACGATCTCTGCTTGGCGTTGAAGGCTGAGAGCATTCTGATCGAGCGCATGGCTGGCAAATCGACCGTGGGGATTCAGGTGCCGAACCGCGAGCGCGAGATCATCTGGCTGCGGGAGAACATCGAGTCGCAGGAGTTCATGGGCTCGAAATCGAAGCTGACCATGGCGATGGGCAAAGACATCAATGGCCGCATCGTGACCGCCGATCTCAACGGCATGCCGCACCTGCTGATTGCCGGGTCCACCGGTTCGGGCAAGAGCGTGGCCATCAACGCCTTCATCATGTCGATTCTGTACAAGGCGACGCCGGATCAGGTGCGGCTGATTCTGGTCGATCCGAAGCGGCTGGAACTGGGCAACTACGAGGGCGTCCCGCATCTGTATACCCCGATCATCACTGAGCCGAAGCTGGCCGCGAATGCGCTGCGCAACGCCGTGCGTGAGATGGAGCGGCGGCTGAAGCTGCTGGCGGCCAAGGGCGTGCGGAACATCGATCAGTACAACCGGCTATTCGATAACGGCGGCACGCCGAGCTTGTTTGAAGAAGAGTCCGACGACAAGCCGATCCCTTACATCGTGATCATCATCGACGAATTAGCCGATCTAATGATGCTGGATTCGAGCAACGTGGAAGAGTCGATCACGCGGCTGGCGCAGATGGCGCGCGCCGTGGGCATGCACCTGGTGCTGGC
>PMXH01000303.1 GCA_003165855.1 Acidobacteriaceae bacterium
GGTCTTTGCAGGTGCCCGGCTCGCTCTCGTCGCCATTGCACAGCACATACTTCGGCTTCGCCGATTGCTTGGGCACAAACGACCACTTCATCCCGGTGGAGAACCCCGCGCCGCCGCGCCCGCGCAAACCGGAATTCTTCACCTCATTAATAATGCCGTCCGCATCCATCCCAAGCGCCTTCTGCGCAGCCTTGTAGCCGTCCAGTTCGAGATAACGGTCAATGTTCGTAGCACCAAGCCCAAAGCGCTTGGTGACGACCTTTACCTCATCGGGATGGGAAACCAGAGAAGCCATTTTGTAATTTTGTAATCGGGTAATTTTGTAATTTAAAACCCCTACGAGTTTTAGAGCTTTCAAATTACAAAATTACCCGATTACCAAATTACAAATTCTCTAACCACGTCGATACTCGTCGAGAATCTTATCGATCTTCTCCACGCTCAGGTTCTCATGAAAATCGTAATTCACCTGCGCCGCCGGAGCCCAACTGCACGCCCCAATGCATTCCACTTCTTCCAGCGTAAACATACCGTCAGGAGTCGTTCCTTTGTGGCCAACCCCCAACTTCTTCGCGCAGTGGCGCAAAATGTCCTCGCCGCCCCGCACCAAACAACTGATGTTCGTACAAACCTGCACGTTAAATTTCCCGCGCGGCTTCGTGGTCAGCATCGAGTAATAGCTGATCACGTTCCGCACTTCGAGTTCCGTTAAATCAAGCCGCCCCGCCAGCTCCGCGATCACCTCGTCGGACAAGAATCCAACTTCATCCTGCGCATAAAGCAGAGTCGGCACCAGCGCCGACCGCTTCGTCGGATAATGCGGCACCATCTCCGCAAACCGCGCCTCGAATTCCTCAGAGAATTTCATCGATCGATTTCACCTAATACAATGTCGATGGACCCGATGGCCGCAACAACATCGGCGATTAAGCCCCCCTCGCACATCTTGGCTAACGTCTGCAGGTTCGCGAAGCACGCGGCCCGCATGTGTACTCGATAAGGCTTGGCCGTCCCGTCGCTCACGATGTAGTAGCCCATCTCCCCCCGCGGCGACTCCACCGCTTGATACACCTCGCCCGCTGGCACCGCAAAGCCTTCCGTAATAATCTTGAAGTGGTAGATGAGCGCTTCCATCTGCGTCTTCATCTTCTCTCGGTCCGGCAGCACAATGCCCGGAGCGTCGGCCTTGATTGGCCCTTCCGGCATGCCATCCAAAGCCTGCTTTACGATCTCAATCGACTCTCGCAACTCCAGCACGCGGCACATGTACCGCGCGAACACGTCGCCTTCCTGCGCCACCGGAACCTTGAACTTGAAGTTCTCATAGCCGGAGTAAGGCATATCGCGCCGCAGATCGATGTCCACCCCGCTCCCGCGCAGCGTCGGTCCAGTCGCCCCCAAAGCAATCGCGTCTTCCGCGGTCAGCTTCGCCACGCCCTTGGTGCGCATCAGAAAGATCGGATTTCCCGTCAGCAGGTTCTCGTATTCATCCACCTTCTCCGGAAAGCGTCCGGCAAACTCCCGCACTCTCTCAAAGAATCCCAGCGGCGGCTCCAGCGCAATCCCTCCCACCCGAAAGTACGAGGTCATCATGCGCTGTCCGCTCACCATCTCGAACATCTTCAGCACTTCTTCGCGCTCCCGGAAGCAATACAGAAACACCGTCAGCGCCCCAATATCCATCGCGTGCGTGCCCAGCCACACCAGGTGCGAGTTGATCCTCGTCAACTCGTTCATCAGCACCCGCATCCACTGCGCTTTCGGCGGAATCTCCAGCCCCAGCAGCTTTTCCACGGCCAGCACATAGGTCAGATTGTTGGTCATGGGGCAGAGNNGTCGACGGATGCTGCGGCCCCATATTCAGGATCATCGTCCGATCCTGGCCGGGCTCAAGAACAGGTGTGGGAGCTAGGTGGGCCATAGCGAACTAGCGGTAGCCCTCCACCGGATAATCCTTGCGCAGCGGATGACCTTCCCAATCCTCCGGCATCAGGATGCGCCTCATATAAGGATGCCCGTTAAACCGAATCCCGAACAGGTCAAACACTTCGCGCTCGAAATAATTCGCCCCCGGCCAAATCGAGGTCAGCGACTCCACCGCCGGACTTGCACTGTCCAGTTGCACTTTCAGCCGTACCCGTTCTTTCTTGGGAATCGAAAGCAGGTGGTAGACCACTTCAAACCTGGGCTCCGCCGGATACCAGTCCACGCAAGTCACGTCGGCTAGGAAATTGAACAGGCATTCCGGATCGTCCCGCAGAATCGCGCATGCCTCGCGAATGTTCGCCCGATCGACCCAAATCGTCATCTCTTCGCGGTCGAACTTCACTCCCGTCACCGCCGCCGCATTCCACGCCAGCAGACAAGCCACCGCTGGATGACCCTTCAGTTGTTCCGCATCCGTGATCGCAGGCGCCAAAGGCATTAGAGTTCCCCCCTCCGTGCCTTCTCCGGGCCCCACTCCAGTACGCCCTTCTTCCATATATAAAAGAAGCCCACCAGCACGATCCCGATGTACACCAGCATCTCCCACAGCCCGAAATGCTTGAGATCCCGCAGAATCACCGCCCAGGGATACAGGAACACCGCCTCTACGTCGAACAGAATGAACAGCATAGCGACCATGTAGAACTTCACCGAGAAGCGCCCGCGCGAGTCGCCCACCGGCGTCATCCCGCACTCATACGCCGACATCTTGGCCCGCGTCGGTTTCCGCTGCCCGATCAGCCAGGAAAGCACGATAATGGCAGTCGCAATCCCGCCCGCCAGCAGAATGTGGATCAGAAACGGCAGGTAGCCAGCGAAATAATTGTCGGGCATAGGATGGGATATATATAATTCGCGCCAGCACTGATTAAACATTCTAGATTAGGGGCTGGCGCGCAACAGTGTCAAGGGAAGGGAGAACAATTTAGCAATTGTGTAATCGGGTAATTTGGTAATTTGAAGATCAAGCCCTTACATCACTGCAAAACGTTGTAAGCTCAGTGTGTTCAGGTTTTCAAATTGCAAAATTAGAATTCTCCCATGTCGGTACCCGAGGATTTGCGTGACCGGACGAAGACCTTTGCAATTCGGATTGTCAGACTTTACCGTCCCTGCCGCACACAGCCGATGCCCAGGTTGTGGGCAAGCAGTTGCTTCGTTGTGGCACGTCGGTCGCGGCAAACTATCGAGCCGCGTGCAGAGGAAGATCACGCGCCGAATGGATTGCCAAGATTGGACTGGTCGTGGAGGAGGCGGACGAAACCGTCTTCTGGCTGGAAATGCTCTCCGACTGCGATATCGTACCCAGCCAGCATTGTGAGGACATTTTGAAAGAAGCGCATGAACTGAGTGCAATTTTCACAGCGTCTCAGCACGCCGCGCGACGGGCTGGTTAATTTACCAAATTACAAATTTACCAAATTACAAAATGATTTTTGGCTTCAATACCGACGTCAAGCACGGCGACACCATCTACCA
>PMXH01000320.1 GCA_003165855.1 Acidobacteriaceae bacterium
AAATCCGCGACACGGAGACGGCGCAGATCGCCATTCAATCGGCGCTCACCGGCCACCTGGTCTTCACCACGGTCCACGCCAACAACGTGGTAGATGTGATCGGCCGCTTCCTCAACATGGGGGTTGAGCCTTATAACTTCGTCTCGGCGCTGAACTGCATTCTGGCGCAGCGGTTGGTGCGGTTGATCTGTGAATCCTGCCGAACCCCGGTGAATTATCCGCCGGATGTATTGGAGGCCAGCGGCCTGGATGCCGCGCAGTGGTCGAAGGTGGCATTGTATGAGGGGCCGGGATGCATCGAGTGCGCAGGCACGGGCTTCCGCGGCCGAACCGCAATTCACGAATTGCTGGATTTGAGCGATCGCATCCGGGAGATGATTCTGGCTAAGAAGCCGACGTCGGAAATCCGGCGCGCGGCGCGGGAAGAAGGCATGCGTTTTCTGCGCGAGTCCGCCTTGGATAAGGTTCGGCTCGGCCTGACCACGCTGAAAGAGATCAACAAGGTTACCTTCATCGAGGCTATGCGGTAGGAAGACAGTAGCCAGTTGCCAGCAGCCAGTTGCCAGTTAATTCCGTTCAGGTCACTGACTACTGGCCACTGCCTGAAGTGCCCTGTCAGGTATTGCAATTAACACGAGATGGCGTTTGAATTGTGAGAGAAGTAAAAGAGCGGTGCAGTGTCCGGTGGGCTGAATTCCGGATTTTCTGAACCATGGCCACTGATAGAGAGAGTTGACTCCTCAAATGAGTTCAGGCAACAACACGGCGAAACCGAGGTTGGCGTGCGAGATCGCAGCCGATCGCGTGCTGGTGGGGCGCATGGCCGAAGATGGCCGCAGCCTGGAAGCCTGCGCGGCACGCGAACTGGCGCCGGGCAGCGTGATTCCGGACCTGGTCGAGGGCAACTTGCGCCAGCGCGAGGCAGTGAGCGCGGCCGTGCAATCGGCATTGGGCAGTGTGGGGGCGCGCTCTCACGACGTAATTGCGGTGGTCCCTGACGCCGCGGTGCGGGTAGTGCTCCTCGAATTCGACACGCTGCCGGCCGACTCCGAGGAAGCCGCTGGTGTGGTGCGGTTTCGCATGAAAAAATCTCTGCCCTTTGATGTGGATAAGGCGCGAGTTTCCTACCATGCCCAGAAATCGAGCGAAGGCGTTCGAGTGGTGGCGGCGGTGGCCCTGGCCAGTGTGGTGGAGGATTACGAGGCTGCCTTCCGCGACGCCGGATTCAGTCCGGGAGTGGTATTGCCTTCGATGCTGGCAGCCTTGGGCGCAGCGCAGGGACAGCGTCCCACTCTGGTGGTGAAAGTGGATGCCCGCACCACGAGCATAGCGATCCTCAATGCGGAACAGCTTCAGCTTTTCCGTACGCTGGAAAATACGCGCGGAGTTACGATCACGGGAGAGCAGTTGGCCGAGGAAGTTTACCCCTCGGTCGTATTCTTCCAGGACACGTATCATCTGAACATAGAAAAGATATTTGTCGCGGGAATATCCGACACCGGGAGCGCGGCTCCAGCGTTGCGCGCGCAAACCGGCGCGGAGGTCCAGGAACTGGTAAGTTCTTCGCAGTTGGGAGCGGGCACCGGGGGTTCCGTACCGCGTTGGAGAATGGCCGGGGTGGTGGGGGCTCTGATTTCGTAGTGCGAAAAGCGTCGCTAGTCGTTGGTCGTTAGTCCTTGGCCAACGACCAACGACCGAAGATATATGCGTCTCGACATCAATCTCGCCAGCCAGCCCTACGAAGACGCGCGGGAATTTTGGCTGCGTTGGGGAACGGGCCTGGCGGCTGCGGCCATCCTGACGCTGGCCTTGCTCACGCTCACCATTACAGGCCGGTATGCGGCCCGGCGCGATCACGCCAGGATCGCCGACTTGCACGCCCAGATCGCGCAGCTCGACCGGACTCGCACGCAGGACGAGGCGTACCTCAATCGGCCCGAGAATCGGGCCACGCGAGACCAGTCTCAGTTTCTCAACGAACTGATTGAGCGCAAGTCATTTTCCTGGACGCGGGTGCTCGAAGATCTGGAAAAAGTGATGCCGGCCCGGGTCCATCTGGTTTCGATTCATCCCGAACTAGATGAGGACAACCAACTGGCGCTGAAGATGACAGTAGCCGGCGACTCACGCGAGCGAGCCATCGAATTGGCCCGCCGCATGGAAGATTCGCGGCGCTTCACCCAGACTCGTATCGACGACGAGAGTCTAAGATCTTCGACCGGTGGAGACACCATTGAACTCACCATCAATGCGATTTATGTTCCCGAACTGGTTCCGGTCCAGACGCCAAAGCAGGAGATTTCCAAGAGGAGCAGGCCCTGATGCCAGACTTGCGGCAAACCCGGAAAAACATTAAGACCGCCTTGGCGGTACTGCTGGGGATGGATGTAGTAGCGGTGGTGGTGCTGCTCTCACCCCTGGTGGGCTCGGCCGACTCGCGACGCCAGGAAATGAACCAGTTATCGAATGAACTGCATGCCAAGACCCTCGTGGTCGAGCCGCTGACCGACCTGCCCAGAAAAGTGGACACTGCCAACCGGCAGATCACGGACTTCTACAAGAAGCGCTTTCCCGCCCAGGACTCCGAGATCCCCAGCCAACTCGGCAAGCTGGCGGTGGCCAATGGGGTAACAATTGAGCAGGTCAAGTACAAAGTGGACGAAGCCGAGATCGGCCGACTGGAGCCGATCGAGATGGACGCCAACCTTTCGGGCAACTACGTTTCGTTGGCGAAGTTTGTTAATGCGCTGGAACGCGATGACATGTTTTTCATCATCAGCACGATCACGCTAGCCGGCGAGCAGAACGGGCCCATTAAGCTGCAAATGAAACTTGAGACCTATTTGAAGGCAGGCAGGTAGTGAAACTGGGATTCGAAAACCGGAGGAATGCGATCCTGGCGGCGGTGCTGGGAGTAGTGGCGATCCTGGTTGCTGTCTACGAGTTCATGCCATCCTCCTCGACCATCGCTTCCACGGCGACCGTGACGAACTCAGGAACAACTCCGCCGAATGCGGCGCGTCCCGCGACACGGCACGGTTCGGGTTCCGCCCCAGGGAAAAAAGAGCGCGCCCCGCAGAGCCTCGATCCCACTCTGCGCCTGCAGCAACTCGCGGCGACGGAACAGATCAAATACGAGGGCTCGGGAAGAAACATTTTTGTGTCGCAGGCGGAGGTCGCGATTCCTACGCCGCTGGCGCCCGGTGCAACGGACAAGGGCAAGAAGGATGCGCAACTGTACCAGCCCCCTGCAGTGCCAGCGCAGCTGCCGATTCCGCTGAAGTACTTCGGATTCTCAAACCAGCCTGGAGAACCCAAGAAAGTTTTCCTCTCCAAAGGCGACGATGTTTTCATTGCCGGCGAGGGTGAGATTGTGGACCGCCGCTACAAGGTTGTGCGCATCTCTCCGACCTCGGTGGATATTCAGGACGTAGTGGGCAGTGGTCCGCCGCAGAGCATCCCGCTGACGCAGGCAGTAGGAGGAATTTAGTAATCGGGTAATCTTGTAATTGCACAGCTTTGTAATTTGGCAGGCTCTCCGGAACAATCAAATTACGAAATTACCCGATTATCAAATTACAAAATTCTGATGGCTTCGTTCTCCAGCACGCGTCCGTCACCACGCCGGCTTCGCCGGGGTGAGGACGGCTACGTTCTGCTCACGCTGCTTCTCGTGTTCGCTCTGATGGCTATCGTGGCCACCGGAGTTATTACCGAGATTTCGTTTGAGATCCGGCGGGACCGGGAACAGGAGATGGTCCACCGCGGAGTGCAATACACGCGCGCCATCCGCGCCTACTACAAGAAATTAGGACGTTACCCCACCCGGCTTGAGGATCTCGAGAACACCAACAATCTGCGCTACCTGCGCAAACGCTACAAAGACCCCCTGAACTGCCGAAACTCCAAGTGCCAGGACTTTAAACTGCTTCACTTCGGGGACCCTGGGGTATCGATGGGTGGCAGCTTCGGCGGTGGAACTATTCCCGGCGCGACTCCCGCGGCCTCTCCCGGAGGATTAAGCGGCTCCGGACCGAGCAGTTCAGGATTTGGCGGCTCATCCTTTGGTAGTTCAGGTTCTAGTGGTTCCGCGTTCGGCGGTTCCGGAGTCAACAGTTCCGGCGTGTTCTCGCAGTCGTCGGGATTTGGAGGAAACTCCAACTCCCAAACAGCCTCGGGCCAGCAGGGGACAAGTTCGGCTCCAGGATCGGATCCTACCGATGCTTCTGCCCAGGTCGTCCCGGGCACAGCACAGGGAAACACTGGTTCGAGCAGCCAGCAGGTCTTTGGCGGAGGACCGATCGTGGGCGTGGCCAGCATCAGCAAGGACAAGACTATTCGTGAGTTTAATAAGAAAAGGAAATACAACGAGTGGCAGTTTATCTACGATCCAACCGCCGACCGCGGAGGCCTGATCACTACACCCTACCAGCCTGCGCTGCAAAACTTCAGTGCTCAGCAGGGAATTGGCACGCCAGCGGGACAGATGGGACAGGGCCAGCCGGGAAGCTCTTCTTCTTTCAGCAGTGGGTTCGGGCAGTCTTCGGGCTTCGGCAATAATTCGACTTCGGGCGCGCCTCCGTCGCCGGTGCAGACACCGGCCAATCCTCCACAATAGGCGCGGGCTGCGTCAGTCGGTTCTGCAAAAACGCCTCTGCAAAAGAGAACGGCCTCATCCGCGGGATGAGGCCGTTTCCTTCTACGAACTTTTCGCGTCAAGTTTCCTGAAGCAACGGAAACCTACCGGCTGAACCTTATACGCTAAACGATGATCCGCAGCCGCAGGTGCTCTTCACGTTCGGATTCTCGAACTTGAAGCCGGCGCCTTCCAGGGTCTCCACGTAATCGACCATGCAGCCATTCAGATACATGACTGAAGTGGCATCGACGAACACCTTCAATCCGTCCATCTCGAAAGTCTTGTCCATCATTCCGGCAGCGTTTTCAAACTGCATGGAATAGGAGAAACCTGAACAGCCGCCACCCACCACGCCGATGCGCAGACCGGCGGGTACGGGATTCTGCTGTCCCATGATCTCTTTCACTTTGGCCACCGCGCTGGCGGTGAGCGTAACCGGTGCGGTCTTCTTCACTTCCGGGACGGTTGGGTTAACGGGAACAGTTGTCGTAGCCATTCGTTTGGTATCTCCTTGGCTCTAAAGTCTCTAAATTATAGCAGAGGCTGGCAAGCAAACGGCAGCACAATCGGAATGCGGCCAGCGGCTACCAGATCCCCTTGTGGTATTTGATGCCAGGCGGCCGGGAGACGATTCCCTTAGCGACACTTGCCAACGGGTCTATAATGTTTGCGTTAGGCCCTTCCTCCAGGTTGAGGATTGTAGGCTGAGGCCTGCGTCCTGGAATCTTGGGGGAGTTGCCAACAGGCTTGCAATCTGTCGAGGTGGCCTATGACGTGGACTTGGACTCCGTTACTGCTTGGGCTTGCGATCGCGTGGGGCGTTTTTACTGTTGGCCTGATCATCCTTCTCATCTACCGCAGCACACTCACCATGCACGAGGATGAGCAGTTGTATCTCGACGACGCGAATTCCCATATGCAAAAAGAGCAGACCGAATTGCTGGTGAAGGTCAACCGGCTCACGAAGCCGGTGTGGGTCTTCGGCGCCGGTTCGGGCGTGCTCCTGCTGGTGCTGCTTGGCATGTTCATTTATCAGGGACTGAACGCCGTTCAGTAACTGAGTTGCAAGCCGGGGCGGCGTCGGCAACATGGCGACTGGAGCCCGTTCGCTAGAGTTGTGCCTTATCATGCCGGGTGCATTCGGGTATTCTGCTCCATCGCACATTGCCTGAACTGGGTCAGGGCACCGCTCCAAGCGGAGCGCTTCGAAAAACATCCCTCTTTGTATAATCATGCCATGCGAAAGTGGCGGAATTGGCAGACGCACCAGACTTAGGATCTGGCGGGTAAAACCGTGGGGGTTCGAGTCCCCCCTTTCGCACCAACCGCTCCGCCGACGTTGAATTCCAAGGACTTGGTTTTGCTGGTGGAACTGCTTGGCAATCGCCTTGTGTCGCCTACGTCCCTGCGTTCAATTGGCGTGCATCACGGGAGAGACGGCCAGCAGTCCGGCGGCGAGTTCCAGATCGTGCAGGTCTTCGCGGCTGAAATCCTGGGTGAAGCGTGGATCCAACCCCTTTCGCGAAATCTGTATGACGCCCAGCACGGTCAAGTGCTGATCCAGAATCGGCACCGACATTAGTTTCTGGATGGGCGAGGGAGGCGCGGGATCATCCGTTTCGTCTCCGACCGGCTTGATCGTCTCGAAGATGCTGGCGTGTTTTACGCGGGCAAAATTGTTGAAGATCTCGGCCTTCTTGCTCAACGCGGTATGAGCGGCCACCGCCTTGCTGGAGATCGGAATCGCTCCCGTGGTCCGCAGGTGCTCCGGAAAAATGAACTTGAGCAAGCCGCCTTCCAGCCGCAGCAGCGCGACTTCCGCATACTGAACGCGAAACACTTTCGCCAATACCATGCTGACATCGAGCGGCGTGACGCCTTCGCTCAGCACAGATCCTAGGGGAAGCAAATTCTCGGGGAGAATGAATTCTTCAACGGCCCCGTCGTCGGGCTTATGGGTCATAAGAGCACTCGCGAAATTCGATTTAGGAACCGCTTCAAGTATCGCACTTTAACCGCCAGATAAGGGCCGTAATGACATCCTACAACCCCTTTGGTTTCAGCAAAGTAGCGAACGACCATGTCCTTTCGCGGCAGCCCGGCAAGGCAGAAATCTGTAAATGGACTGACAATTTCTGTCAGTTGAACCATGGCCGAAGCGAAGGAACTGACTTCTCCTGAATCGATTTCCTCAGCCGCGCCTTCCCTTTCCGCCCCTAAAATCATTACACTGAGCTCCTATGAGCGTTCCGCAACAACCCAATGTGAAGCTGGCCAATACTCCCGATTACCGGGAAGCCTATGCCAATAGCGTGCAGATGCGAGTGAATGTTTGGGATTTCTTCCTCGTCTTTGGCACCATACAACAGCAAAGTGAAGCTCAGGTCGAGATTCGTAATTTTCAGGGCATCTACCTGAGCCCGCANNCTGGACCCGCGCATGAGCCCGGCAGGACAAGTGCACTAGAACGGCTTGTCCCGTTGGATTCATCGCACGGTGGCTGGTTGAGGTTCGTTCCGGCTGGGCAACCAGCAATGTCTTCACTCGCTCCAACGCGCTCCTCAGCCAGGAGGGAAAACTCTGAGAGACTACCGGAGTGGCCCGGTGCAATGGTCCAGCACTTACCCAGCCCTGGTGTTCGCGGTCATCTTTGTATGCACTTTTCTTCTTCACCTGCCGCTGTTGCGGTTGCCTTACTTTTGGGATGAAGCCGGCTACTACGTTCCGGCCGCGCGCGATCTTCTGCTCACGGGAAGCCTGATTCCGCATTCCACGGTTTCGAACGCGCACCCACCCTTGGTGATGGCATGGCTGGCCCTGTGGTGGAGAGTGGTGGGCTTCGCTCCGCTGGTGACGCGGACGGCCATGCTGGTGGTCGCCGCCTTCTCGCTGCTGGGTGTGTTTCGGCTGGCTGAACGCGTCGCCAATACGAAGGTTGCGATCGCCGCCACGCTGTGCACCGCGCTGTATCCCGTCTTCTTCGCGCAGAGCTCTCTGGCGCAGGTAGACCTCGCNNACTTGTGGCTTGATGGGGATGACTCGGAGTCGAGGATAACTTCCACCAAACGCATCGCTTCGCTGCTGGTCCCGGCGTTACCGCTTGCGCTCTGGTATGCCTATCACTATGCGCACACCGGGTACGTCTTCGGTAATCCGGAGTTCTTCCGCTACAACGTGGCAGCGACTCTGAGTCCTACTCGGTTTCTTCTGGCACTTCTTATGCGGTTGTGGCAGATCAGCGGCTATCTTCACCTCTGGGTGTTGACGCTGGCGATGCTGCTTGCGATGTGGATGTTGCCGCCGGAGCGGGATGCCGATTGCGAACGTTCACGGATCGGCGTCCCGGTGCAAATGGTTTTCTATGTCGTCGTGCTCACTTATGCGTTAGCGATGGCGTTGATCGGGGGCGCGGTGCTGGCGCGCTACATGCTCCCGGCAGTTCCTCTTGTCATTATTCTCTCGGTCTCGACGTTGTGGCGCAGGTTGCGTTTTTGGCGCACAGCCGTGGTGTTTGTTGCGCTGGCTTTTGTGGCAGCCTGGTTCTGGAATCCTCCGTATGGATTCTCGCCTGAAGACAACCTCGCCTACCGCGATTACGTGGTGCTGCATGAAGATGGGGAACGCTTCCTGGAGGCTCGTTATCCCATGGCACGGGTGCTCACGGCGTGGCCCGCTTCCGACGAAGTGACCCGCCCCTGGCTCGGCTACATCACGCGACCGATGCGAGTGGTGCGCATTGAAGATTTCTCACTGGACGAAGTTCTTTCTGCAACCGACTTTCGCTCAAACTATGAAGTCGCCCTCATCTTCTCGACGAAATATGAGCCCCGGCCAGCGCTGTGGGATCGCTGGCGAGCATTCACAGAAACACGGACTGCCCTGAAGACTCGCTTTTTCGGCTTTCACCGCGATTTGCCGCCGGCCGCCGCGGCGCAAATTCTTGGCGGCCATGTCGTCTTTTCAGAACAGCGCCAGGGACAGTGGATTGCGGTGATCGAGATGGACCGCATCGAAGAAGGGCTAATACCATCCGTCGGATCCCAGCTTCAGGCGCGTTTTTCGCAACCTAGTCCCCGATAGCGCTCAACACCGCATCGTTGATGCCATACACCGTGCCATCGCTGCCAATCAGCGTCGGCGTGTAGGCCTCGCCAATGCCTCCAGAAAGCTTGATTCTCTGGGACAGGGTGTTGGTGGTCAGATCCCAGCGGTAGAGATAACCGTCTTCGCTATTTGCGATCACCGACTTGGTGAAGGGATCGACCGCCGCGGTGTTAATGCACCATTCCTTAACCCCTCCAGAGTAGTTTGGATCGGGGGTAACGCCCAATTTCGTGATGACTTCCTTCATGACCTTCGTGGTGGGAATGATCGGGTCGTTCTCGGTGGCGTTGGGATCGAGAATGGCGATTTTATTCTTGCCGTTACCGGTGCCAATTCCCGCATAGTTGTTGTACTTCGTCATCAGCAGATACTTCGACGTACCGTGATAGCTGGAGACCAGCGACGCGTCGACGATCGACGCCGTGTCGTCCCAACCAAAGCTGCCGGGAGTCTTCTGGGTAGAAAGGTCGCTGTTGAAATGCAGCATCCAGCCGCGATCGTTGTGGCTGGGAAAGGGATTCTCCAGCACGCCGAAGTACACGTCGCCATCGGGCCCCACGGTGGGGGCGGCGCTACTCTCCTCGGGGAGAGTGGCGTTCAGGCCGGACGCGGGATCGAGCAAGAGAACGTGGCTGACGGCGGCCAGCGTGGTGCTGTTGAGAGCGACCAGGTATCCGGTTCCGACGGCTACGTCTGTCACCGCGACGTAAAGGGTGCTGCCATCGTTTGACAGCGCCGGGGCGCAGCTCATCGCGACGTTGGTGATGCTCGAATCACCACTTATGGCAGCCGCGGAGACCCAGGTGCCGGTGCCATCCGGTGCGATGCGGGCCAGACCGCTCTGCAGGCCGATGGGCGTGGAGCCGAGAACCAGGAATCCGAAGAAAAGATTCCCGTGAGCGTCCGTGGTCAGGGGAGTGTTGATCTGCACATTCTGCTCGTAAACCTTGGGATCTGCCTGGTAATTCGTCTCTCCGTAGAAGTAAACGTGCCTAACGGCGCCGGTCGCCGAATCTGGATTTGCTCGCACCATTACCCGCCCGGCAATATCCGGAACGATAAGGCTATTACCCAGAAGTGTCGGCCCTAGTCCCGGGATGAAATCATCGGCGGGCGCGTGATAGCCCGTGTTCTGCGTCCACAGAAGTGTGCCGGTCGCTCCGTCGTGAGCCTCGACGCGGAAGCTGTTCGTACCCGTCTTCACCGGCACGATCACCGTGTTAGCTGCCGTGACCAGCGGCGAACCGTAGTGGATGAAAATCTCACCATTCGGAGGATTAAGGTCTACCGGGACGTCCCAATGAATCGTGCTCAAAGGTTGCGACGCCACGGAAGAAACCGCAGTGTGGTGCGCGTCGTGAGCGTGAGTCAGCCAGGTGCCGACTTGCGCGGGTGAAGTCCGAGGGAAGAACAGGCAACTTATGCTGACCAACCACGCAAACACCACTCGGGACCGCACCAACTTCGCCTGATGGCTCATGAACTCTCCTCCTGGGAGCAGGTTGTGAGAATACCGCTGAAATGAAAACATTTTGTCAAGAAGATGTAAAAAGGAACGTCATGCTCAGGGCGGGCGAGTCGCGGAAACATTGTCTCGCGATCACTCAGCGATGACCAGACACCCTGCCGCTCAGTGCTGCATCAAGTGGCAGGAGTGCGTTTTGATAACCAGCCATACCTCTTTGCCGGGCATAAGGTTGAGTGTGTCTCTGGCAGCCAGTGTGAGGTGCACTTCCATCTCGATTCCACAGTTCACGCGCGCGAAAATAATCATGTCGCGCCTTTCCAGGGAAACTAACTTTCCGGCAATTATGTTGCGGGCGCTCAAGCCTTCCGGCTTGACGATG
The DNA here is from genome assembly GCA_003165855.1 of Acidobacteriaceae bacterium. GTDB lineage: Bacteria > Acidobacteriota > Terriglobia > Terriglobales > Acidobacteriaceae > Sulfotelmatobacter. The sequence goes on from PMXH01000320.1 coordinate 10,591, forward strand.
GCCAACAGAATGTCACCGGCACGAATTCCCACGCGGAGCAGCGAGCCCGCTTCGGCCCGAATGAGAGGCGTCTCCAAAAGAACGAAGGTCCCTGCCTTATCGCCTGGCAAGCGGCATGTGATGGTACCGCGATCCTCATGGACCAACCAGACAGTGGCATCGAAGATGTTTTCAAAGCCCGCGAGCTGCGCCACGGTTTCCTGAAGCGGAGCGCGCAGCACCTCATGCGGCGTGCCCTGCGCGATGATGCGGCCCTGTTCCAGCACCAGCACGCGTTCGCCCAGCGCAAACACTTCTTCGCGGCTGTGCGTGACATACAGAATGGGGATGCGATGCGCCTGATTCCAGCGCCGCAGATCATCGAGGATCTTCGACTTGGTCGCCGCGTCCAGGGCGGCCAGAGGTTCGTCGAGCAGGAGCACACAGGGATCGGTCACCAGAGCTCTAGCCAACGCCACGCGCTGGCGTTCTCCACCTGATATTTCCGCCGGGCGCTGCTGTCGCAAGTGTTCGATGCGAAACTCCTGCAGCATAGCCGTGGCTCGCTCCTTGCGAAGAGCTCGTGGCAGATGCGTGAGGCCATACTCGGTATTCTGCTCGACCGTCAGATGCGGGAACAACGCGAGATCCTGCAGGACGTATCCCACACCGCGTTTTGCCACGGAAACATTCGTGGAGGCGTTTGCGTCAAACAAAACGCGCCCACCCACGGCGATTCGGCCTGCGTCCGGAGTGGCCAGCCCAGCGACGCAGTCGAGCAGTGTGGTTTTGCCCGATCCCGAGGGGCCGAACAGTATGGTGAATCCGGGCGCGGCACCGAACTCCACTTCGAGAGAGAACGCGCGCTCCGCAGAAGGAAAGTTCTTGCGAATGCGCGCAGTCAGAGTTGGATTTGCGGGTTTGGGTTCCGCCGGCGTGGGCATCGATTCTCGCTTACTTGACCGGTCCGATCGTCCAAGATCGCTGGTTCGGCGTTCTCCGGTTCAGGCCATAGACCGCCGTCAGCACGGCGAAACAGAAGACCAGCAGCAGCAAGGCCGTGGCATTCGCAGCAGCATAGTTCGAGGCCTGCACTTGATCGTAAATATCGATGGAGACGGTGCGGGTTACGCCGGGAATATTGCCGCCGATCATCAGCACCACTCCGAACTCGCCCATGGTGTGAGCAAAGGCGAGGACTACCCCCGTGACCAAGCCGGGCACGGAAAGCGGAAGCACTACGCGGAAGAAAGTGCGGAAGGGCGAAGCTCCCAGGGTGGCGGAAGCGGCCAGCAGCTTGCAGTCGACCGAGGAGAACGATGCCGCGAAGGGCTGCACCGCAAACGGTAGGCTGTAGAGGATGGAACCGATCACGAGTCCGGTGAAGGTGAACGCCAGAGTGTGTCCGGTCATGGACTGCCACCAGCGCCCCAGCGGACTTCGGGAGCCGAGGGCGACGAGCAGGTAGAATCCGAGCACCGTCGGGGGCAGAACAATCGGCAAGGCGACCAGCGCTTCCACAAGAAATTTCCAACGCCAGCGCGAGAAAGTAATCCAGTAGGCAAGAGGCAGGCCGATGGCAAAAAGAATCGCCGACACTACCACCGCGAGTTCGATGGTGAGCCGGAATGCCTGCCAATTGATCGACATTTTCTTTTCTAGCCAGTTCCCTGTTCAGGTCTCGACTGTGTATTCACTTCTGGTCGGGCAAGCTGAAGCCGTAGCGGCGCAGCACTGCCGCAACTTCCGTGGACTTCACGTATTCCAGAAAAGCCGCCGCGTCCTTCTGGTGGGTCGAGTGCGAAATCGCGACCACCCCTTGATCGAGTGGCGGATATGCCTCGGCCGGGACGAGCCAGTATTTTCCCTTACCCTGCATCGTGGGCGCTATGGCATGCGCCAAGGCTACAAATCCAACTTGCGCGTTGCCGGACTCCACAAATTGCGCTGCTTGCGAAATATTTTCTCCCAGCACCAGCCGGTCGGTTACCTTTTCATAGAGACCATAGTGCTTCAGAGCCGCGACGGCGGCGCGCCCGTAAGGGGCATGCTGCGGATTTCCGATCGAAATCTTCTTTACCGACGGATCGAGCAACACATCCATGCCCTTGTGCTCGACGTCCAGCGGCGAATCGCTGGGAACCCACAGCACCAGCCGCCCAACGGCGTACCGATACAATGTTGCACCTTCCGCCTGGCCTCCGGCGATCAACTGCCTGGGATAATCCATGTCCGCGGACAAGAAAACGTCGAACGGCGCGCCATTCTGAATCTGCTGGGTCAACGCGCCGGATGCGCCGAAGGAGAGCTTCACCACGACGCCGGTGCGCTTTTCGTAGTCGGCGGCGACTTCCTGCAGCGCGGAACTCAAATCCGCCGCGGCGGCTACGTTGATCTCGCGGTCGGCAGCTTCAGCCCGCGGGACGGATGCTCCTGAGACCAACACCAACCAGGCAATTACGCTAAGTTGCACAAGACGACGGAATGACATCGGAACACCTCGAAAGCGTTCACCAATCGAATCAACAAAGAGAATCCGTTGGAGATTGTACAGGGACGGCCTTCTATTCTGCGCTACACGTCAAGAGCTGAGCGAATCTGAGGCACTCGTCGCTCTCGTACAACTACGCCTACGAGCAAAGAGAGTTTCCGATGATCGCCTGCCTATGCGTTTCCCAGAATTGCATCCCAGAATGGTTCTCAGAAACACTTTGTTCGCTTTTTGATTTGACCGTGCGCCTTGGCGCTTCGATACTAGGCTCGTAGTTTCGTCTATGGCCCTTCTCTGGCTTCAACGCGTAGTTCGAGCTTCTCTGTTCGCATTCTCGGTATTGTCCTTGCTGTCAGTCGCGCAGGCTCAGGGCTCCAAGAAAACTACGCCCGAAACGTCGACCGCAGACGCGGATGCCGATCACGAGGAGCAGCGGTCAGAATGGTTCTTGCGCGGCCGCGTTATTCCAGGGAAATCATCCGCCGAACTGCGTCACCGCGCCTATCAAGCCAAGATGCAGGCACGCGCCGCTCGACTGGCTCGCGCGCGCACCGCGCAGCCGAACTCGCAGCCGCCGCCATCCGGCGGATGGACACCGTTGGGCCCGGAGCCCCTGGCCTCGGACGCGACCGGTGACGGATTTCAAAACTACAACCAGGTTTCTGGCCGCGCAACCGCAGTGGCGCTCGATCCCGCAGATCCCACGGGCAACACGGTTTACATCGGGGGAGCGCAGGGCGGAGTGTGGAAATCCACCAACGCGGCCACCACTATTGCCAACAATGTAACCTGGTCGGCGGTCACCGACGACCAGGCTACACTCTCGATCGGCTCGATCGTGATTCAACCAGGAAATTCCAATCCCGCACCGAGCGTGATCCTGGTGGGTACGGGGGAGTGGCCCGCCAGCGCGCGCCTGCTTCTCCTGTCAATTCGGAAGATGAAGGAACACTGCTGGAATTTCTTCTAGAAAATGCGCCTATG
>PMXH01000229.1 GCA_003165855.1 Acidobacteriaceae bacterium
CCCATGCAGCCGAGGCCGAGGGCCGACACTTTAAGACCGCTGCTTCCAAGTTCACGAAATTGCATGAATGCCTCCTTGCAAAAAAGCGACGGCGCGTGTGTTCTGTACCGCTTCCACCCTAAGAGATGCACTAGCTACGCGTTGTGGCTCAGGCAATTTATGAGTCTTCCGGTGCCACCGCGCATCTTTTATCCGCAGTAGTTATCGTTCTGATTGGTGAAATCCATGAGTCAGGTGCCCATCTGGTTTGAACGTAAGTTCGAGTTTTCGTTTCCGGCGGAGCTGCATCCGAATTTACTGGCGCGTCTGCGCGGCACTCCTGCGAGAGTTGAAGAAGTGTTGCGCGGCCGTTCTCGGGAAATACTGGTCAAGAAACCGCAAGAAAAATGGTCGGCGCAGGAACACGCGGGGCACTTGCTTGACCTCGAGCCGCTGTGGCTGGCCCGCGTGGACGATTATGTGGCGGCCAGCGCCCAACTCACCGTGGCAGACTTGAAGAACCGAAAGACCGACGAAGCGGATCACAATGCGCGTCCGCTGGAACAGCTGTTGGCGGAGTTCCGCACCGCAAGAGCAAGGCTGCTGAAGCACGTGGAGGAACTGGATGCCTCGCTGTTTACGCGAGCCATTCCGCACCCGCGTCTGAAGACGCCGATGCGGCTGGTCGATCATTTATATTTTGTCGCTGAACACGACGACCACCATCTGGCGCGAATCTGGGAACTGGTCAACACAGCAAGGTAGAACCGCTGGCTGGCGATCAAGGCTGGACGGCGATCAATGGCTTGCACCGGAGCACAACATCACCAATCGGTACTGCCGGCACTTCTGCTGCGTTGAGGGACTGCGTGAGGCGCGCGGAGTCTTCGGATGGAACCGAAATCAGCAACCCGCCTGCGGTCTGAGGATCAAAGAGAAGCGATCGAAGGTCGTCGGGAACTCCATCCTCGTAGTCGACCACACATTCGGCGAAGTCGCGGTTGTTCTTGAGGCCACCGGGAATATACCCGGAGCGAATGCAATCGAGCGCGCCCGGAAGGACCCGAATGTTGCCGGCGTGCAGCCGGAGGGATACATCGGACGCAAGGGCCATTTCGCGAGCGTGCCCGATCATACCGAAGCCGGTCACATCGGTCATGGCGTGAACGCGGAATTCCCCTTGCTGAATCACTTCCGCGGCACGCTTGTTCAGCGTAGTCATCGACTGAATGGCAGCATCGATCCATGCAGGTTCGGCTTTGCCCTTCTTGATTCCCGTGGAAATCACGCCCGTGCCCAGCGCCTTGGTGAAGATGAGAGCATCACCGGGCTTGGCGCCGGCGTTGGTGAGAACCTTTTTCGGATCGATGAGTCCGGTGACCGCATATCCGAACTTGGTTTCTTCGTCGCGAATGCTGTGGCCGCCGATCACGGTGCAGCCGGCTTCGATCATTTTCGAGAGGCCACCGGCGAGAATGCGCTCGAGAATTTCCAGATCTGCTTTGTCGGGAAAGCACACCAAAGCCAGCGAGGTAACGGGTTTTCCGCCCATCGCATAAACATCGCTCAATGCATTGGTCGCGGCGATCTGGCCGAAGACGTAGGGATCATCCACCACAGGTGTGAAGAAGTCGACGGTCTGCACCAGCGCCTGATCGGGTGTGATTTGATACACTCCGGCATCGTCGGCGTGGTCAAAGCCGACTAAGACATTGGGGTCGTGTTGCCGGGCTAATTTCCCAAGCACCGTGTCCAGCGCCGCCGGACTCAGCTTGGACGCTCAACCCGCGGCTTTTACCGACTCCGTAAGGCGGAATGGCTTTCCGTCGGACATGAAGTCATTGTACCGAGTCACAGGTACTGCAGAGTTGAGTGGAAAGAATTAAGTGGAGCGAGCAGGCTAGATGTTCCGCTACTTCACCGCGACATCCGTGACTTGTATCTCGGGATACTGATGATTCCATTGCGCGGAAATGCCTTCGAAAGTTAGACGGAAGGCCTTGCTTTGACCGGGTAGGAGCGGTGAGACGCTGAAGTCCACGGCTTCGGGATAAGGGCCATCGGTTTTCAGCACTTGCATCGGGATGTTATCCCGCTGTGCCAGTTGGCCCAAATCGTCTTTGAAATTGACTTCGACAATCAGGTGTGTGACGGTTTTGCCGCCTGTGTTGGTGACAGTTCCGTCGACGTAGCTGACGGTGGCTCCGACAAAATTTTCCGCAGCGCTCATTTTGAAATCGGAGAGCTTAAGGTTTGCGGCGTAGGGAGGTGGTCCGGATGCGCTCTTGGGCTGGCTGCGAAGGAGAAACGCGGCAATGATAGCTACGACAATGACGACCGCAACGGCAACGGCAATAGTGCGCCGGCTGGAGTTATGCTCTTCGGCTACCGGTGTTGGCTGGATCAGGCCGCCCATGCAAGCGATTGTACTCTGGACGCTAGTTGCTGGTCTTTACCCGTTAGTCTTGAAGAACGCGGTCAGGAATAGCACGCCGAACAGCAAGTCGACGCAGCCGAGAGCGAGATCTCCTGGTTTTAGGCGATGCTGCAGATAGAGCACGACGAAGGTCGCTCCGTACCCAAGCTTCTCCAGCACCGCAGGAATCATCATCGGCCGAAGACGCACCGGGTCCCGGGCAATCACGATGAACGCGAACTGGAAGGCCAATCCCACACTGACGAAGCCGTAGTAAAAACCGGGGTGGGTAATTGGCGGGGGATCCTGGCGGCCGATCAGATCGAATAGGAAAAATAGGGGTGTGAGCACCAATACGCCCCAAATGGCAGCAATCCAAAATACGATCCTGGCGAACTTCATGGAAAGTGATTATTCGCCGCCCACAGTGAGACCGTCAATGCGCAGCGTCGGCGAGGCCACGGAGCCACGGAACTCCAGATCATTTGCGATCTCGGAAATATTGAAGAAGATCTCTTTAAGGTTGCCGGCTACGGTGATTTCCTCGACCGGGTAGGCAAACTCTCCACCGGAGATCCAGAGGCCGGAGGCGCCGCGGGAATAATCGCCCGTTACCAGGTTCGCCCCGTGACCAAGGAACTCGGTTACGTACAGGCCCTCTTTGATGTCGGAAATCAATTGCTTCGGCGTTCTGGTTCCCGGCTGGAGGAAGTAGTTGCCGGGGCCTATGCCCGGCGTGCCGGCCAGTCCGCGGGAAGCGTTGCCGGTGGTCCTAAGCCCAAGCTTCTTCGCCGTGTAGGTGTTCATCAGGTAGGAAGTCAGTACGCCATTCTCGATGACGACGGTTCGGCGTGTGGGCACGCCTTCGCCATCGAATGGACTGGTGCCGAAGCCGCCCGGGATGGTGCCGTCGTCGATGATGGTGACGTTGGCGCCGGCGATTTTCTGTCCCAGCTTGCCGGCGAGGAACGAGGCCCCACGATAAACCGAATCGCCGTTCACACCTTCGAAAATGTGTTCGAGGATCGACGTGGCGACCATCGGATCGAAGATGATTGGCACTTGCGCGGTTTTGGCCTTGCGCGCGCCTAAACGGCGCAGCGTGCGCTCGGCGGCGACCTTGCCGACTTGCTCGGGGGATTCGAGCTTCGACAGAGTGCGCGCCACGGAGTACCAATAGTCGCGCTGCATGGCGCCGTCTTCGGTTTGTGCGATGGGAACGGCGGATACGGAACAGTAAGACCGGCGGTATTCGCCGACGAATCCGTGGGAGTTAGCCAGAACTTTGTGGCCGGTGGCGGCGTCGAACGATCCGCCTTCGGAATTCTTGATGCGTGGATCGAAATCGAGCGCGGCCTTCTCGGCACGGCGGGCGTAGTCGATACGATCGGGGCCGGGCAGGGAATAAACGTCTTCGTGATAGAGATCGAGGTCGCCGGTGAGCTGGCCGAGTTGTTCGGGCGCCGGAATTCCGCCGAACGGGTCTTCGGAGGTGATCTTCGAAAGCTCTAGCGCGGACTTCACCATGCGGTCGAGGCTGTCACGGGAAAAATCGCTGGAGTAGGTGCTGGCTGCTCGCTGGCCGTTGAAGACGCGCACGCCGATGGATCGCGATCCGGATTCTTTGAGGGTTTCGACCTGGCCGAGGCGAACCAAAGTGGAGAACTCGTCGCCCTCGCGCACTACGCATTCGGCAGCGGTTGCGCCACCGTTCACGGCGCGGCGGACGATCTCCTGGGCTAGGTTGCGAAGGTCGGTTTCTAGTGCGGGTGCGCTAGCGCTTAATTCAGTTGAAGGCATAGAGTCTTTACTTATCTTATCCCAAATATAATGACTCCTTTTCTCGTAGCGCGTTCGCTTTCCGTTCGAGCGCGTAAGCGCGCGCAGCTTTCATTTGGTTATAATGCAGTTATGCATTACAATCGATTTATGAGGTGCATGCCATGACCACCCTGACTGTGACCGCGCGAGGGCAAGTCACATTTCGGAAAAAGGTGTTAGAACATCTCGGCATCAAGCCCGGCGAAAGGATTGCACTGGATTTGCTCCCCGATGGCCGGGGCGTGATCCGGGCGGCGCGTCCGACGGGAACTATCGAGGACTTCATTGGGTTTCTTGCGGGAAAAACGAAGAAGGTCGCGACCATCGAGGAGATCAACGAGGCGGCGGCGGATGGCTGGGCTGGCCGGATAAAAATGGGTAAGAAGTGAAAATCGCGGCCGATACGAACGTTTTGGTTCGCGCCGTTGTTCGCGACGACAAGANNGAGACGTTTGTTTCGTTCGATAAGAAGGCAGTGGAGATGCTCAGGGAGCACGGGGTGCCTGTAAGCCTGTTGTAGCGCGATAATTAGACTTAATTTTCTGAGATCGGAGTGTTCAGGATGAAGACCGTCGAATCCAGCAGGATGTTGTCGCTCGCTCTCCTGTTTGTCTTCGGAATCTGCGCCCAGCCAGCCAAAGCCTACAGTACCGGCAAAGATCTGCAGGAATGGTGCAGCGCCGCTATCGATAAGCAACTACAATCGGGTGCGCGGGCAGGCCTTTGCGTGGGGTTCCTTGATGCGTTTCGTCAACTCTCACGAATGTTGCCATCACAGCCTAACGTCAAACTTGAGTGCCTTCCGGATGGAGTTGGACAGGAGCAGTTTATCAGGGTGATTCTGAAATATCTCGATCAGCACCCAGAAAAATTACATCTTCCAGCAGTTCAGATCGTCTATGACGCCGCCAATGAGGTATTTCCTTGCCCTGCCGCGGCGAAGTGAGATTCCTTGACTGCTCCTTGTCCGGCAAACGCTGCAAGCAATCTTCGACTCGCAGGTCGCAGTGAGTGCGGATTCGGAAGTTTGAAAGTGAGTCCGAATCGCTCTCATTGGTGACGTCTACCGCATCGGGGTCATACGCAAAGGGGTTCCGACCTACAATCTTGCCTTCCCGCTCTAACAGGTGAATAGCGGACCAAATCACATCATTTGAGTACCCCGTCTGATCCTCAATTTGCTCGAACATTGCTCCATTTGGCATTGAGCGCTGGAGAACCTTGAGAACGTTTTCGATTTGCTCGCGGGATGCTGCTACAGTGGTTTCCGACATAGGTGCAATGCCTCTAGTGAATTATGACTTCCGCTTACTGCATGAAGCCGCCCGGATCTTTCTTAGCCGTCCCGCCAACAGTCAGCCGATCAATCTTAATAGTCGGAATTCCCACGCCCACCGGGACGGCCTGTCCATCTTTGCCGCACGTCCCGACGCCTTCGTCTAGTTTCAAATCGTTGCCCACCATCGAGACACGGGTGAGAACATCCGGGCCGTTGCCGATCAGCGTTGCGCCTTTGATGGGCGCGGTGATCTGGCCGTCTTCGATCATGTAGGCTTCGGAGGCTCCGAAGACGAATTTGCCGTTGGTGATGTCGACCTGGCCTCCGCCGAAGTTGACGGCGTAGATGCCGCGCTTTACCGAGCGAATAATGTCTTCGGGATCATCCTGGCCAGCCAGCATATAGGTGTTGGTCATGCGCGGCATGGGAATGTGTTCGTAGCTCTCGCGGCGTCCGTTGCCGGTGTCGGCGATGCCCATCAGGCGCGCGGAAAGCTTGTCGCTGAGGTAGCCCTTGAGGATTCCTTTTTCGATCAGCACGGTTTCCTGCGTGGGTTCGCCTTCGTCGTCCACGTTCAGCGAACCGCGGCGCCATGGCATGGTTCCGTTGTCGATAACAGTGCATTTCTCGCTGGCGACGCGCTTGCCGATCAGTCCGGCAAAGGCGGAGGTCTTCTTGCGATTGAAGTCTGCTTCCAGACCGTGTCCCACGGCTTCGTGCAGCAGGACGCCGGGCCATCCGGGGCCGAGAACTACTTCCATTTCGCCCGCTGGAGCCTCACGCGCGTCGAGTTGCAGGATCGCCTGGCGGGCTGCTTCTTTCGCGAAGAATTCTGGATTCTTGTCTCCGAAGAAGAAATCGAGAGCGACGCGGCCGCCGCCGCCGGAGCCGCCGCGAGCGGAATTGTTTTCGGTTTTAGCGATACAAGACACGTTCATTCGAGCGAGGGGCTGGGAGTCTTCGGCGAAGGTTCCGTCGGAGGCGACGACAAGAATGTTCCGTAATTCGTCAGAGTAGCTGGCGCGGACTTCCTGGATGCGCGGATCGTAGGCGCGCGCGGCCTTATCGGCTCGCATCACCAGCTCAACCTTGGCGGTGATTTCAGCATCGACTGAAGGCAGAGTTACGGGATACAGGCTACGAGCCGCGGTCTGCTGGAAACCAGCCACTGGAGTCTTGGCGGGTGCGCTGGCAATCAGGGCCGCGGTGCGCGCCGCGTGCAGAATGCGGCTGGCGGAAAGATCGTCCGTATAGGCATATCCGGTGCGCTCGCCCGAAACCACGCGCACACCACAACCGGCGGAAATGCCCTGCGAAGCCGACTTGACCATGGACTCATCCACCAGCAGAGAAGTGGAAGAGAGATATTCAAAATAGAGGTCGGCATAGTCGCCCCCGGCGGAAAGCGCGGCCGCGAGGTAATGTTCGAGGTCATTTTCGGTGACGCCGTAGTGGTCGAAGAAGAAGCGTTGCTTATCTACAAGAGGTTGTTTGTGCAAGCTTTTACCCACGGAAGTTAGATGCCGCCGGGCCGGAGGCCGACTCAAGTTGGGCGGATTTGCTGATTATCCCACATGGAGCGGCGAGGAGCGGACGAAACGTCCACAGCCAAAATGTGACGATGGTCACTTGTCACAGACGGAGGAGCGGTTCGGGCTGGACAATCGGGAATCGGGACAACCTATGGACAATGCCAAATGCCGACCGTGACGCCGCAAGCCTTGACACGCACCGTGCAGGACTTTCTTAGCCAGGCTGCGGGCGCGGTGGTGCTGGAAAACGGTGCAGTCGCTTTCGATCTGGCGCAATCCAAGTATTCCATCTCGGGCGAGTACAACCGATGTCTGCTGCACTTGTGGTCGGCGGAGCGAAACGCGGTGCGGCGTGTGCTGGATGCTGAAGTCAAGAATGGCACGCTACGGCTGGCCGTGCAGCGGTTGGGACAGGCACGGCCATCGAGGCTGGAAATCTGCCGCGAGCGTGATCGTCGTTCGCCGACTGCTCGACGGGCAGCCCGCGCTGCCTATGAACAAAAGCTCCGCAGCACGCTGGAGCGGCACTTTCCTGAGTTCAAGATCGCAAGGCTGACGAGTGGAGTGGATCTGGAGAAGTCCTTTGGACCGATCTACGCGCGAGGGCTTCTGCGGCAGGGACGGACCGCCTTCGCGTTGCTCGGGGTAAATGCGCAGGAGACGCAGGCTTCGATCGACGCGGCGCTGACCTTCGGCATTCTGTGGCTGGATGTTTGCCGACGGGCGCAAGCCTCAAACGTGCTGGTGGAAGGGTTGAAGATGTTTGTGCCTGCTGGAACCTCCGCTCTGGTGCGGGAGCGGATGGCGAACCTGAACCGCGACGCTGCCAAGTGGTCGCTGTTCGAACTGGACGAACGGCACGATGCCCTGGTGGAAGTTGATTGCGCGGATCGCGGCAATGTAGCGACCCGGCTGGTGCATGCCGCCGACGACGAGGCAGCGCGCGAGCGCTTCAGAGAGTCGATCGTGCGAGTTCAGGGAGTCCTACCGAATTGCGAAGTTGGGGTGCTCTCGGCCGCGGAGATTGTCTTCCGCTGGCGGGGCTTGGAATTTGCGCGGGCGCGGCTGGGAGGTATCCCAGGCACGTTTCGCAGTACTGAGGAGATTGTGTTCGGAGTGGGCGCGGAGGAGCGAGTTCTGGAGACACGGAACGAAGACGAATTTGCAGAGCTGGCGAACTGTTTGCGAGACACTCGACATCCTTATGGGCCGCGTCAACATCCGTTGTGGCGGCTCCGTCCGGAGAGATGGCTGGAGTCGCTGGTGGTGGGCGACGTGAGCGTGGTGGATGGACGATTGGAGCCGTCGTACCGGTATTCGCAGGTTCCAGCATTCTCGGCTTCCGACCGCGCCATGATCGATGTCCTCACGACGACGACTGCGGGCCGGTTGACGGTGGTGGAACTGAAGGCCGACGAAGACATCCACCTGCCGCTGCAGGGATTGGATTATTGGTCGCGCGTGGAATGGCATCATGGGCGTGGCGAATTTCCTCGCTTCGGGTATTTCAGCGGGAGAGAACTTTCGGATGAAAAGCCCTTGCTGTTTCTGGTGGCTCCCGCGTTGCACGTGCATCCGGCCACGGACACATTGCTGCGTTATCTTTCGCCCGAAATTGAATGGGAGTTTGTGGGGATTGACGAGCGCTGGCGGGAGGGAGTAAAAGTCGTGTTCCGGAAGCGGCCCGAGGGCACAGTGCACAACAGAGTCGCGAGCTCAGGGCAGGCTCCGACACGGGGAGCACCCGATTTCCTAGCACCGACCGTCACCTAATTGCTGTCCTCATTCCTTCCACGCACCCAGCAATCGGCGCAGGTCCACTAACTGGCCGAGGTGGTAAGCGTTGTGGTCGGCCAGGAGCAACGCCTCACGAAGAATGGTCTGACCGTCGCCCCAGGGGATGCGGGCGTAGGGATCGGTCTTAGGATTTGCCACCAGATCCTGCATGGTTTTCAGATCCTTGCGAAATTGCTGAATGCTTCTGTTCCATGCGGCGGCGCTTGACGGCGCTTCTGCGTTGGGCCAATAGCCCGTCGGCCACTCGGGAGACGTATGTTTCGAATTGCGGCTGAACTCGAGAATGTCCCACTGCGCCAGGCGAAGATGCTCTAAAAGCATCCAGGGGGAATGTGGGAGTCCGTTGGGCCTCGCGCCACGCAACTCCTCCGGCATGTCCTTCACGACGTCGTTAAACCGGGCGTGGGCGCCGCCGCCGTTAAGGAGGTAGAGCACGTGCTCGCGGAGTGCGGAGCCGTGAGGATCTTTGATCGTCATTGGAATCCTTCTTTCTTCTCTTAAACTTGTTCTTCAGCTTTGGATTTCCGTAATTCCCTCCCGAATCTGGAGTTGCTTGGAGGGAACGTCTTCAGGTCCTTCTCCCTTAAGCACGCGGCCGATGCCGCGCACGATGCGGCGCATGGGGAAGACAGCTCTATCATCCACAAGAAAAATTTCGCCGACACGGCGGCCGCGGTAGAACCAGCGCTTGAGCAACGCGAGATGCTCCATGGTTTCGAGCGCTGGAGGTGCCTTCGCCGGCGGAAAAGAATCGAGAACGCCCTGCACCCGCGATTCCATGGATTGCGATTTTGCGTGCTCGGCGGGCTGGATCGAGAACACCACCGGCTCCGAGATTACTCCTCTTTCCACACGGAAGAAGGTGACCGAGTCGGCGAGATGGCTAGGCTGAATGATCAGCGCTGAGAAGCGGTCGAGGCGGCGGACGATCTCGGGAAACTGGCTTAGGACAGGCTTCAGCTTTTCCAAGCGGATGTGAAGGGCAGCGGCGTCTTCAAAGGCGAGATCGACCGATGCGGCATCGCGCTGGGCGGAAAACTCACGGGCCAGAGATTCCCCTGCCGAATCGAAATAGGCTTGTACGCGACTTACTTCGGCGGAATATGCTTCGTCGCCGCAGCCCTTGAAGCAGGGAGCGAGGCACATCTTCATTTCCGAATAGATGCAGCCGGGAAACTTGGGATCGGGATGCAGATCGTCGACGCAGCGGCGCATCTTGAAGAAGTCGAGGGAGTCGTTCATGAACTTCTCGGCAGCCGTGCGGGACTGGAATGGCCCATAGTAAAGGGCGCGGCCCTTGAGGCGTCCAACGCGCGTGGTGATGGAGGCGCGTGGATACTGGTTTTCGAGATGCAGCTTGACCAGCGGCGCGAAACGGAAGCGCATGCGGTTGGCGTAGGTCTGGGGGAAGGTTTCGCACAGGATCCGGTAGAGCAGGAATCCGGATTCGAAGTCGGAGCCGGTCGGCGCATATTCGATTGCGCGGACGCGGCCCCGCAGGTTGAGCTTCTTGGTGCGTTCTTCGACCGGGCCCAGCAGGCGCTGTAAGCGGCGGCGAAGATTCGCTGTCTTGCTGACGTAAGGCTCCCCCTGCGGGTCCGCGCCGCGCAGCAGGAACACAGCCGGCTCGGCCGGGACGGTGGCGAAGACTGAGGCGTCGCGTTCAGGGGCGAATTCCAGCCGCTCGGTCAGCACGAAGCCATTGTAAGCAAGTCGTCACCACAGAGTCACAGAGGCACAGAGAAAACGACAACAATGGCTGAGTTCTCCGTGTCTCTGTGCGCGGCTGGATTCGATTCGGTGCTCACAGCCCCCCGTGGAGCCTCCCGAAATAGTGGGCACAATTTAGCGACATGATCAGGATGCCTGCTCCGAGAATCAGCACGTGGGCGGTCTTGCGCAGGTCGAAGCTGCCGACTCGGCAAACCAGCAGGTAGCCGATGGCAAGGTTGAAGAGGCCCCATGCGACATTGACCATGGAGGAGGACAAGCCAACTCCGGGTGGCGATGCGAAAGGGCTCTGGAAGGCATGCCCTGAAATCCCATTGCCGAGATGGGGGAGGGCGTTCGCGAGAAATACGCCCCCGAAGAAGTACGCCACATAGTGGTACCAGCGCATTTGGTGCTCCCTTCTCTCTGAAGATTGTGTCGCAGCAAGCCTGCGCGACAACCGTTTACCGATAGCTGGCGCTGCGGAACTTCTGGCGGAAGTCTTCGCCTTCCATTTTGATGACTCGGCACATTTCATGTAAGCGGGAGCGCATGCGTTCTCCGATGCGGTCGCCGAGGGTTTCGGCGCGCGTGGCCGCTCGCACCGGAGAAACTGAGCCATTTGCGCCGGCCGAAGGCTGGTCCTCGAAATTTGTCGTGATGATCGTGGTGCGGTTGTTGTTGTAGCGGGTGTTCAAGATCAGGCTCACGGTATCCCAAACCCATTCGGTCGGCTTCACGGCGCCCAATTCGTCCAACACCAGGACGTCGGTCTCGAAGACGGGGCGAAGGACGTCCAGTTCGGTGGTTTGAACCGTGGTGTTATACGAATTCTGAATTTCCTTAAGCAATTCGCGATAGTCATAGAACAGGCAGGCAACGCCTCTGCTGATCAGATCCTTCGTAATCCCGACGGCCAGGTGAGTCTTGCCGGTACCAATCTTGCCGATGATCAGTAGGCCCATGCCATCGCGGGGATCGTACTCCTGCACAAACCTGGAAGCGGAGAGGTGGGCGAACGCCAGCGAGGGATGCGCGCCGGGAAAGTCTGTGGTGTAGCTGGCGAGTTCACAATGTTCGTAGCGCCGGGGGATGCGCGCCGCAGCCAGCAAGGCTCCGGCCCGCGCCCGCAACTGGCAATCGCAGCGCGTGACTCGGCGGTCTCTGGGCGCGCTAGGGATGGCGGGAAGCGTTTTCCATCCGGTGCCTTCGCACAGCGGGCAAACCTCCTCAGCAGTCCTGATCAACTTCAAGCCTTCTTCTTCGGTCCTTCTCAAGTCGACCCTTCTTAAACTGTGCTATTTGACTTTGCACCCGGAGGGCGGCTTCCCGCAAGGGCGAAACCCCGGATGCCTGTGTACAACCTGTGAAGGAGTTGCCGGGGCTGTGGACAGGTGAGGAAAACATCCCGGTGTACACCTCAGACCCCGCTCCCCCAGCCCCAATCCGGGACTGGGGGGTGCGAAACAGGCTTCGGGAGCGGATTTTCACAGTTGACATTCTCCGCGGAGAGAGGAAAATACCACCCGTCAGGTTTCCCCGCTCAGACACGATCGTTAGTCCTCCCGATGTGTGCTGGGTATGAAAGAGACCTGCGAGGAGAAACTATGAATAAAGCCGATCTGGTTGACAAGATCGCGGGCGCTTGCGAGATCAGCAAGGCGCAGGCTACAACTGCGATTGACACTACCGTGAGCAGCATCACCGGTGCTTTGCGGAAAGGGGATCGAGTGGCTCTGATAGGTTTCGGCACTTTCTCGATATCGCAGAGAAAAGCGCGAAATGGGCGCAATCCGCAAACCGGCGCTACTATCAAGATCGCTGCCCGGAAGGTCGCGAAGTTTTCCCCAGGGGCCGAACTCAAGAAAGCGGTCAACAAGAAGTAAGCAGGACAGAGAATCTGAAGTTCACGGAAACGGCAGGGGGTCGGCCCTGCCGTTTTTGCTGCATTTCAGAAACGTGATTGGGACCGGTTGTCTGCGGCTACAATGACCTGAGCATGATTGCCCACCTGCGCGGAAGATTGCTGACTAAGCATCCGAATCAAGTAGTGATCGAGACAGGCGGAGTCGGCTACGAAGTAAATATCAGCGTACCAACGTTTTCCGAGTTGCCGGCCAGCGGTTCAGAAGTTGCGCTTCTCATCCACACCCACGTGCGCGAGGATTTGATTGCTCTCTACGGATTTCTTCACCCCGCCGAGAAGCAGTTGTTCGAGAAGTTGATGACGGTGAGTGGTATCGGGGCGAAGCTGGCCATCACCATTTTGAGTGGGATGGCGGCGGACGAAATGGCGGGCGCGATCCGCGGCAATGACGTTGCGCGGCTGACGCGCATCCCCGGCATCGGCAAGAAGACAGCCGAGCGCATGGTGCTGGAACTGCGCGACAAGTTGCCGGCAATGGTGGGTACTCCCGCAACTGCCGTTCCTGTGATGAACGCAACGGAAGAAGATGTTCTGTCCGCGCTGGTGAACCTCGGCTACCAGCGGCCCGCAGCCGAAAAGATTCTGACGACTGTCGTCAAGAACGGAAAGAGCAGCTCGTTTGACGCGATGTTCCGGGAAGCGCTGGCCGGCCTCTCAAAGTAATCACGCCCAGTCCGAAATGGCGTTCTCCCCATCCTCTGAACACGACTGTCGTTTCTGTTTCTTGCGGCTGGCGTAGTTCTGCTCCTTCACTTGTTCCTGAGATTCTTCGCGCGCGCCTAGTTTGACCACGCAGGCTTCCCCGGAATCAGACTCGCCTGCCAGTTCTGAGGCGAACTCGAACAGCTTCTTTCTGATGTTCGCCGCTTCCCGTTTGGCGGCGGCTCTTTCCGCGGCATAGAGAGCATCCAGTTGGGCATTTGGGTTGATCTGGTTGGGGTGAATGTGCATGGCCGCGCTCCTTGGTAGGCAGACATCTGAAGATTCACATTCCGCCAAGAAACCTTCTAATTCCTCAAGCAATTGCGGGGCCGAATAACGCGCGTCGAACTCGAGGCTAGCCATAAGTGCTGACAAACCTCCGACCTTCAGGCTAAGGCGCGATACGTTTGTATGATTGGATTTCTTTCTGGCGGCAGGAACCGTCCGCCTTACGCCGGTGCTGCGCGGAAATGTATAGTGTGAATTGCGCTTTTGATGGTCGACGGATCTTCCAGCCAAGAATGCTGGCAGTCCTAGCGGGGACAATGCAAGTAGATGTGGCTGATTCTATATTTCGTTTTGGGCCTGGCCGTGTTGGGAACGTTGTCTTCCGGAGTGTTCCTTGGCCTCGCCGTGGTGGGAGTGATCCGCTTTCGGCTGGACGCACGGAAGCAGTTCAGTTCCATTCCTGACGACGCGCATTTGCCTCCGGTCTCTGTGCTCAAGCCGGTGCACGGTCTGGAGGCCCGGCTGAAGGAGAATATTGAGAGCTTCTTCCGGCAAGACTATCCCGACTACGAAATTCTCTTTGCGGCCGACGAAGCGAACGATGCGGCGCTGGATGTGGTGCGGGAAGTGTGTGCGCGCTATCCGCACGTCCGAAGCCGGGTGCTGGTAACCGGGACGCCGTGGCCCAACCCGGTGGTCCACTCGTTTCATTGCATGGCGGAGGTGGCGGCGCACGAGATTCTGGTTACCACCGACAGCGACGTGGAAGTTGACGCGCGATATCTGCGTGAGATCGTGCCACCGTTGCTTGACCCACAAGTTGGCATGGTAACGTGCGTGTATCGAGGCAAGAACGCGGCGGGATTTTTCTCCGGGCTCACAGCTATCGGCATGTCGGTGGAAATGACGGCGGGAGTGTTGGTGGCGAATCTTCTCGAAGGCATGAAGTTCGGACTAGGGCCGACGACCGTGGTACGCAAGGATTCGCTGGCGAGTATTGGCGGTTACACTGCGCTGCGCGATTACATTGCCTATGACTTTGCGATCGGGAACCTGATCGCGAAGGCCGGTTACCGCGTCGTGCTCTCGGGCCACATCATCGATCACGTGGTGAACCAGAAATCGTTCGGCCGCATGTGGCAGAACCAGTTGCGCTGGGCGCAAACGACACGCTATTCGCGTCCCAAGGGCCACTTTGGAAGTGGACTGATTTTCGCGATGCCCTACGGCTTACTCGGATTCCTCGCGGCCGCAGGGTTGGGACACTGGAAAATTGGTGCCGTGCTGCTCGGCGCAGCTCTCCTGAACCGGTTAGCCGAAGCGTGGCTTGTGGGCTGGATGGTGGTTCGGGATCCGCAGGTGCGGAGTGCGCCATGGTTGTATCCCTTGCGCGATTTGCTCGGGTTTGCGGTTTGGTTTGCCAGCTACCTGAAGCTGCGCTACGTTTGGCGCGACAGCCGTTTTGAATTAAGGGGAACGCGAATCGCACTGCGGCAAACATCTGCGGAGAAATAGTTGTCGGGTTCGCTTGCCTTTTGGGATGGAGGTTATCTTGCGTGTCCTAGTTACGGGTGCGGCTGGGTTTATCGGCAGTCATATGGTGGACCGCCTTCTCTCCGCCGGCCACAGCGTCGTCGGGTTCGATAACATGTCGACCGGACAACGACGGTTTCTGGGCGATGCCATAGCCCATCCTCAGTTCACTTTCCGTCAAGCCGACTTGCTCGACCGGAATAGTCTTGCGGAGGCGATGCAGGGGGCGGAACTGGTGGTGCATTTCGCCGCCAATGCGGATGTGCGCTTTGGCACCGAACATCCCCGCAAAGATCTCGATCAGAATACGATTGCCACTTGGAATGTGCTGGAGGCCATGCGGGAGCAAGGCTGCAAACGCATTGTGTTTTCGTCGACGGGATCGGTCTATGGAGAACCCGAGGTTTTTCCTACGCCTGAAACGTGCCCCTTCCCGGTGCAGACCTCGCTTTACGGCGCTTCCAAACTGGCTGCGGAGGGCTTGATCCAAGCCTATTGTGAAGGTTTCGGTCTGCAAGCCTACATGTTTCGCTTCGTATCGATTTTGGGAGAACGTTACTCACACGGGCACGTGTTTGATTTTTACCAGCAGCTTTCCGAGCATCCTGCACACCTCCGTGTGCTGGGCAACGGCCGTCAGAGGAAGTCGTATTTGTACGTGCAAGATTGCATCGACGCCATTCTTGCCGCCCTCGAAAAGGCCGACGGCAAAGTGAACCTCTTCAATCTTGGGACCGACGAATATTGCGAGGTCAACGACTCCATCAGCTGGATTTGCGAGCATCTCGGACTGAATCCGAAGCTGACGTATTCTGGGGGAGAACGCGGCTGGGTCGGAGACAGTCCGTTTATTCTGCTAGACTGCTCGCGCATCCGGGCCTTGGGTTGGCGGCCGCGATTGACTATTAAACAGGCGGTTTTGGCTACGATCAAGTTCGTGAGCGCTGACGCTGCCGCGGTGAAAGCGGAGTCATGAAGTCCGGAGTTTATACGCTATACTTACCGGCCACTAGGGAATCTATCGTTTGATCATCACACGAAGTCCGTTACGAATCTCTTTGGGTGGAGGCGGCACCGATCTTCCATCGTATTACCGGAAACACGGTGGTTTTGTGCTGTCCGCCGCCATCAATCGATACGTTTACATCACCGTCAACGAAGCCTTTCGTCCGCGAATCATCCTGAAATACTCCAAGCTGGAAGATGTGGGGACATGGGAGGAAATTCAACATCCCATTATTCGCGAAGCGCTGCGAATGACTGGCGTTACCGGACCGTATCTCGAAATCGTCAGCCTCTCGGATATTCCCGCCGGTACGGGGCTGGGTTCCTCGGGGAGCTTTACGACCGCATTGCTGCGCGCTCTGCACACCATGAAGCGAAACTTTGTGCCTCCGCAGGAATTGGCGGAACAAGCCTGTCACATCGAAATCGATCTGCTGAAAGAACCGATTGGCAAACAAGACCAGTACATTGCGGCGTTTGGCGGCATCACTTGTTTCGAATTTCTGCCGGATGATCGGGTCATTGCCGAACCCTTGAAGATTGCCTCCGAAACCTTGGCGAATCTCGAGGACAATCTACTCCTGTTCTTCACAGGAGCTTCGCGCTCGGCGGCGGAGGTTTTGCGCGATCAGGATACGCGAACTCGCGAGAACTCGAGCGAGATGCTGGACAATCTGCACCTCACGAAGCGGCTGGGCCACGAAAGCCGGGACGCATTGCTGGCCGGTGATCTGCGCAAGTTTGCCGAGCTCATGCACGTTCATTGGGAGCACAAGAAAAAGCGCTCACCCGGAATGAGCAGCAGCTTCATTGACGAAATGTANNATCGACGGCGTGCCTTTTGTGGCGCATCAGTTACGCCTGCTGCAAAGAAATGGCATCCAACATGTCATACTGTGCGTCGGCCATCTGGGTGAGATGATTGAGCAGGCGGTGGGGGATGGCAGCGCCTTCGGGGTAAGAATCGAGTATTCCTATGATGGCGCGACGCTGCTAGGCACGGCAGGTGCTGTGCGAACAGCTCTGCCCAGGCTGGGAGACAGCTTTTTTGTCATGTATGGCGATTCCTACTTGCCCTGTGA
>PMXH01000315.1 GCA_003165855.1 Acidobacteriaceae bacterium
TGGATGTTCAAGAGCCATGCCGGAAAGATCACGGTCACCGGACCCAGTATCTTTGGCGTCGTCCTTTTGATTGGCAGCGTGGTTGCGGGGCACTGGGTGGCTCAGACCGGATTTGCAACGGCGCTTACTTTCACGCCCCATCAGATCACGTTCCTGATGGCGATCTACGGTTTGGTCGCTTCCGTTCTTCCCGTCTGGCTCGTACTGGAGCCGCGCGACTACCTTTCGACCTATGTAAAGCTGGGCACAATCGCCGTACTGATCGTCGGGGTCTTTGTGGTTCATCCCAACATCAGATTTCCTAACTTCACCCCGTTCGTTCATGGCGGCGGCCCGATCATCAAAGGCAGTCTCTTCCCGTTTCTATTCGTGACGATTGCTTGCGGGGCGATCTCTGGCTTTCACTCGCTGGTGTCCTCCGGCACTACGCCCAAAATGTTGGATAAGGAAAGTGACGCTCGTTTTATCGGATACGGCGCCATGGTCGCCGAGTCGCTGGTAGGTGTGCTGGCCCTTATCGCAGCCTGCTCCTTATATCCCGGCGACTACTTTGCCATCAACACGACGCCGGCGGTTTTCAGCCACTTGGGTCTGAGCACGGTCAATCTGGATATGTTCTCCCGTGAAGTAGGAGAGAAACTGGCGGGCAGGACGGGAGGCGCGGTCTCATTGGCTGTCGGCATGGCGCAGATCTTCCGCGGTCTACCCGGGATGGATCGTTTGATGGGCTACTGGTATCACTACGCGATTATGTTCGAAGCTCTTTTCATCCTTACGACAGTGGACACGGGAACCCGTGTGGCGCGCTACGTTCTGCAGGAACTCATGGGCAAAGTGCACAAGCCGTTCGGCAACAGCGCCTGGCTACCCGGAAATCTGATTACCAGTTTCTTTGTCGTTCTCGGCTGGGGATACCTAATCTACACGGGAAATATTTCCACGATATGGCCGTTGTTCGGCACCGGAAACCAGCTGCTGGCGACTATTGCACTATCGGTGACGACTACCTTCCTCATTAACATGGGCAAGCGGAAGTACGCATGGATTACGGCAATTCCCATGTGCTTTGTAGGCGTCACTACCCTTACGGCCGGAGTGCTGTCGATCAAGAATATTTTTTGGCCACTGACCTCTAAGCCCGGTCAGGTATTCACCGGCTACCTGGATTCTGTGCTGATGTCGATCTTCATCCTGGGCGTAATTCTCGTGGTGTTCGATGCGGTGCGGCGTTGGATCGCGGTGCTGAACGGCGCTCCCGCACCGCAGGAGGCCTTCGGTCCTCCCTTAAACGCTGCCGGCGACGTGAAGATGGGTTGCTGCTAGCGCTTTCGGATATCCCCTAATCTCCGGCGCCCGTTGCCGGCTCCGGTTCAGGCTTGGTGCGAGATTCCCACCAGGCCTCGACTCCCTGCTTTACCAGTTTGAAGATGGTACGACGGTTTTCCGAGATCACCTTCCACCAGGCGAAGCCGCCTAGCATGGGGAAGTAGATTCCGCGGAAGCACAGGCGTGCGATCAGGATATTGACGCGATATCCCAGCGCCTGGTCATCGAGCGAATCCACAGCCTGAGCGACGGCCTCCGGACTGTAAGCGTGAGACCATCCGTAGTTCACTTCGGCGTGAGCTTCGTCAATGCTCATCTTGAGCGGAGTGTGCGCCATGGCAAACGGAATGAACTCCTGCCAGTGCTTGGGACGGGTTAGCCGGCCCGCGACATCAAGACGTTTGTAGAGCGGAGTTCCGGGCAAGGGGGTAAGCAGGCCGAAAATCGGCAGACCCGGCGGCCAGGTCCTCACTTGCTGGAGCGTGCGCTCAGCCGCCCCGACCGTGTCGTTATCCATGCCGAAGATGAACGATGTAATCGCATAGACGTTGCGTTGCGCCAGGCGCTGCAACACGGCGGCATATTCCTCCGGCTTGTTGAAGCCTTTGTTCACGTCCTTCAAGTTAGCAGGATCGATGGACTCCATGCCGATGAAGACCCACTTTCCGCCGGAGGCAGAGATCAGGTCGACGAGTTCCTGATCGCGCAGGAGGTTGGCACTGATCTGCGCCACCCAATTCACTTGCGCGCCGGCGGCAATAATGTCGCGCAGCAGGGACTTGGTGCGCTTGAGGTTGATGGCAAAATTGTCGTCGATAAAAAAGACGGCAATCTGCCCGCGCTCTTTCCGAGCTCGCGCCTTGAGTAGTAAGAGTTCATTTACCACGCTTTCGTTGGTGCGAAAGCGGATGGAATCGCCGAAGAATCCCGTTACCGTGCAGAACTCGCAGCCATAGGGACAACCGCGTCCCGATTCGACGGGAACAATGCGGAATGTTCCCCATCCCTCACCAATCTTCTGCAGCCATCGTTTAGCCGTCTTGGGGACCAGATTGAATTGTTGGAGATCGATGGTGTCCCAGGGAATGACTGGATACTGCTTGAGGGACGGCTTGAGCTCTTTGCCCGCTCCATCGACTGGCGCGTAAATATCTTTCAATTCGCCGCGCGCCGCGTCTGCCACAATCCGCGGCCAGGTCTCATCGGCCTCGCCCAGAGCCACGGCATCGGCGTGACGCGAGCCGCCATCGCGGCCTAAAGCCTCGTCCGCCATTTCTGTGACGTGAGGGCCGCCCATGACCACGGGCACGCCCACGGCCCTTACCGCGTCCGCCATGCGATAGGCCTTGGCGATCATTCTGGTCATGGCGCCGATGCCGACCAGATCAACCTTCTGTTCGAGGACATAACGAGCAATCCCAGCTTCGTCCATCGGCTGAGCGTTGCCGTCGATGAGCACAACTTCGTGCCCGGTCGGGGTTAGAGACTGTAAGAGGAACATCCAGAGGTGCGGCATGAAATTGCGCGTGACCCCATTGTCGGGGTTGTAGAGTAGGATTTTCAATAGTCCCCTGATTTCTAGGCCCCCAAAACAGGAGTTGTTTGGGAGCGGTAGCCCTAGCAGGCCAGAGTGCATCTTACATCGACTTGCCCGCGCTGGATAGCGCAATCGCTCCCGGCGGTGGATGTTGCCCCAAATTGATCACGGGGCTAGCACCTTTGGCCGGGCAGGGAACTGGTTAGCTGGCTTAGAATAGGATGACTGTAGTAACAGGAAGGCCAGAAGCAGCATCTAACTCGCAAGGAGCGGGCCGTGTCCCGTTCATGTTGGTGAAGTACCGTTGTCTATAGAAAACCCATCTGGGAAAATCTTTATGAGGACCGAAGCCGTTATGAAAACCATTAAGACTTGTCTAGCCTCCGCTTTGCTGGCTGTGTTTCTTGTGGGCATCGCCGATGCCATGCCGCTCAATTCGTCGGCACGCGCGGTGGTTCCGGCGGATCTGCAGCAGTTGATTTCAGTGGATTATCGTGCGCTGAAGGACTCGCCGACCGCGATGCAGCTCAAAGAGCAACTCATGCCCGATAACATCAAGGAGTTTGAGGCAGCCCTGAAGGGCGTCGGAATCGACCCTAACAAGGATGTGGACACGCTCACCTTCGCCTCATTCCGTACCGCGAAGCAGGGAATCAAGGGAGTGGGTGTGGCCGCGGGACCGTTTGCCATGAAGGCCGTTATCAAAAAGATGACACTGCGGAAGATCAAGCCGACGAAGTATCGCCTGGCGAATATTTATCCCATGGATGGCGGAATGGTGATGACCTTTCTGGACGACAGCACGCTACTGTTCGGTGAGATTTCGGCGGTGAAATTGGCGCTGGATACGCGCGATGGAGATATCTTGAACCTGGATACCAACTCGATCATGTCCGACATGATGTCAGACGTGGATTCGGGGCCGGTGTGGAGCATTCTGGACCAACTGGGCACGCAGAACGTGATGCACTCGGCCCTGGGCGAAGCCTCCAAGGTCGCCGACTTCGATACCATCAAGAAACGCTTGCTGGGTTCGCGTTACAGCATGAACTTTACCAGCGGCGTGAACTTCGATCTTACCGTGGTCACTTCCGATACCTTAAGCGCTGCGACGCTGTCTTCCCTAGTGAAGGCCGGTCTGCTCTACAAGAAGATGAGCGCTAGTGCTTCGGAAAAAGTGGCCATGGATAACACCAGTGTGGATTCCGATGGCTCGAATGTGCAGTTTCACTTCAAGGCGAACGACCAGCAGTTCCAAGGGCTGATGCACTCGGAGTTGTTCACGGCGGTTTCGCACTAAGGCCGTTTCCGCGCTAGGAAAGAAAAACAAATTCACCACCCTTCGGCTTCGCTCNNAGCGTGCCTGGCCAACGATCTTTACGCGATCGCCGGCGATTGTGCACCGCACGGTTCCACCGCGGGCACTGAGTTGTTGCGCACGAAACGTGTGCTTACCCAGCCGCCCCGCCCAATAGGGAGCCAGTGTGCAGTGTATCGAGCCGGTNNTTTGGCAAGAGCGGCAAAATCGGGCGAGAGCTCTCGCACTTGCTCAGCCTGATCCAATACCACGAGGTAGTCGCGAGATTTCATTACTAGCGCCGCTTTCAAACCTATGCTTTTCAGACCCAGGGCTCGTAAGAGGCCGACTGGCGTGTGGCATGGCTGGGCTGGCATGACGGAAAAGTCCATCTCGAAGCTGTCGTTGTTCTGGACGACGTTCTGGACGACGTCCTGAGCGACGGTCAACATGCCG
>PMXH01000191.1 GCA_003165855.1 Acidobacteriaceae bacterium
AAAGACCGCATCGGCTCTGAGATTCGCACCCACTATCCCGCCACCGTCGATGAAGGCATCGCCATCACCGCACAGGAAGCCTGGACCGCCCGCAACGCCCAGCTTTTGCACTTGCCCACCTACATTTCGGAAGTCATCGAGCGCATCGCCTTCGCCGCCCGCGAAGATAAGAAAATCGACAAGCGCTCCGGCGTCAGCCAGCGCTTGCCCATTTCCGCCATGGAAAATGTTATCTCCAACGCTGAGCGCCGCGCCCTCCGCAACGACGAAAAGCTCGTCGTCCCCCGCATTAGCGACGTCTACGCCGCCCTCCCCGCCATCACCGGCAAACTCGAACTCGAATATGAAGGCGAGATGAAAGGTGCCGACCACGTCTCCCGGGAACTCATCCGCTCCGCCATCGCCAAAACTTACGATGAATACTTCACCGGCGCCAACGTGCAGCAGATCGTGCAGTGGTTCGATCTCGGCGGCGAAATTCAGTTGTCCGATTCCGTTTCCGCTCTCGAGGCCCTCGAAAACTTGCGAGACATTCAAGGCCTCGTCGACAAGCTCGGCCCGCTCGGCGTCTCCCAGAAAGAAAGCCCCGAGCAGCAAGTCTCCGCCGCCGAATTCATCCTCGAGGGCCTGCACGCCCACAAGCGCATCGGCCGCAATGAAGAACGAGTCTTCAAAGCCGGAGAAAAAAAGCCCGAACCTCAGCGCGAGAAGGGTTTCGAGAAGGAAGAACCACCGTACCGGCAGCGAAGACAGTTTAACTAACCCGCCGTTAGTCGCTGGTCATTGGTCGTTAGCCAAGTCAAGGGCAAACGACCAACGACGAACGACCAACGACGGTTTTATGAAACGCATCCGCTACTCCAAATACGTCCCCGACCCCGCCGGCGAAATGAGCATGGAGGACCTGCTCGGCGCGCTCTCCGACTACCTGCTGCAAAGCGGTTTCCAGAGCGACATGTGGTACGAGATGCCAGAGGGCGAACAAACCCTCGACGATCTTCGCCGCGCCATCGAGCAAGCTCTCATGGAAGGCGATCAATTCGACGAAGACATGCGCGAACGCCTGCAGCAAATGGCGGCCGACGGCCAACTCGACGAACTCATCGAAAAACTGATCGAGCGCATGCAGCAGGAAGACTACATCTCCATCGACCAGCCGCCAGACCCATCGCGTCCCTCCGGCGTCGGCGGCCAGGTCGGAGAGAATCAGCAGCAGGCCAAATTTGAAATCACCGACAAGAGCCTCGACTTCCTCGGTTTCAAATCTCTGCGCAACCTGCTCGGCTCGCTCGGCAAGTCCAGCTTCGGACGCCACGACACCCGCGACCTCTCGACCGGCATCGAAGCCAGCGGCGCTTCCCGCACCTACGAATTCGGCGACACGCTCAACCTCGACATCACCGCCACGCTATCCAGCGCTATCCAGCGCGAAGGCCTCTCCCTGCCGCTCAACATCGAATATTCCGACCTGCAAGTCCACCAGTGCGAGTACCAATCTTCCTGCGCCACGGTCCTCATGCTCGATTGCTCGCACTCCATGATTCTCTACGGCGAAGACCGCTTCACTCCCGCAAAAAAAGTTGCCATGGCACTGTCCCACCTTATCCGCACGCAATATCCCGGCGACTCCCTCTCGCTCGTCCTCTTCCACGACTCCGCCGAAGAGGTCCCACTCTCGCAACTCGCCCGCGTCAAGGTCGGCCCCTACTACACCAACACCCGCGAAGGCCTGCGCCTCGCCCAGCGCATCCTCCAGCGCCAACGCAAAGACATGAAGCAGATCGTCATGATCACCGACGGCAAACCCTCCGCCCTCACCCTCGAAGACGGACGCATCTACAAAAACGCCTTCGGCCTCGATCCCCTCGTCGTCAGCCAAACCCTGGAAGAAGTCTCAAAGTGCAAGCGCGCCGGCGTCCTCATCAATACCTTCATGCTCGCCTCCGACTACGGCCTCGTCCAGTTCGTCCAGAAAGTCACCGAAATGTGCCGCGGCAAAGCCTACTTCACCACCCCCTACACCCTCGGCCAATACCTGCTGATGGATTACATGTCGAGAAAAACAAAAACAATTCACTGATCGCCCACTTCCTAGTCACTTCTTGCACTAAACCTGTGCTCCTCTGTGTCCTCTGTGTTAAAGATCGTGTTAAAGATTTTTCTCACGCCCCAAACTGCTGATACTCTTTTAACAACCCATGGCAAACTGCATTCGATGTGGCCGTCAGCTTCCCGGCTTCACCTTCGGCAAGAAGATCTGTCAGTGGTGCGTTCGCCACGAAGCCTACCAGCGCGGCGAACTCGCCGAAGACGCACCTCAGCCCGTCATGGCCGCCCCCTGGGTCCGCCACGAAACCAGCGTCGGCCTCACCCAGATCATCCTCGGCATCAACGTCGCCGTTTTTCTCGGCATGGTGATCTTCTCCGGCAATCCCGCGGCCTTCGCCAATCCCATGCAGGAGTTTTCGCCCCGAGAGACCGTTCTATGGGGCGCCAACTTCGGCCCTTACACGCTGTCAGGCGAATGGTGGCGCCTGCTGACTTGTGTCTTCGTTCACGGCTACCTTCTACACATCGCTTTCAACATGTGGTGCCTGTGGAATCTCGGTGAGCTATCGGAGTCGCTCTACGGTCGGTGGACCTACGCCGCCGTCTACCTCATTTCAGGCCTGGGAGCCAGCCTTGCCAGCATTGCCTGGCGGCCTGGCGGATCGAGTGTCGGCGCCTCCGGAGCCATCTTCGGCCTTGCCGGTGCTCTCATCGCAGCTTTCAAGCTCGGCGAGTTCTCCGTGCCCCGCGCCGCACTCAGCGGCACGCTGCGTAGTCTCATGGTGTTTGTCGTCTTTAATCTCATCCTTGGAGCCAGGCCCGGCAGCGCCACCGACAACGCCGCCCACATCGGCGGCCTCATCACCGGATTGATCCTCGGCGCGCTCATCGCTCTCATCGCTCCCCAGCAAGACCACGCCCCGCGCCGCGTCGTCCTCTTTCTCGTCGTGACTCTCGCCCTCACCGCCGGCGCGATGGAACTGGCCCACTACCACGGCTTCCCGCTCCGCCTCGGACGAGCCAACTTCGGACAAGCGGACAATCTCCCCGCACACGATCCCGCTCAGGCAATCGCCCATCTCCAGAAAATCGTTCAGCAGCGTCCCGACTTTGTCCCCGCCCATCTTGCCTTGGCGCAAGCCTATTTCAACCAGGCTGAGTTCGCTCCCGCGGAAACCGAACTCAAGCGCGTCCTCCAGCTCCAACCTCAACACGTCGACGCCCGCACTCTATTAGGGATGGTCTACCTGAACCAGAATCGTCCGCAGGACGCGAAAGACACCTTCAACCAGTTACTAACTCAAGACGCCAACAATCCCGACGCCCACTTCGGCCTCGGCCTCGCGCTCGCCGCCGAACAGAACCATCAAGCCGCCATCGAAGAATACAAAACGGCCACCCGCCTCAATCCCCAATCCCCCGGCGTCAGCTACAACCTCGGCGTCTCCTACGCGAAACTAAAGATGTACGACGACGCCATCGCCGCCTTCCTGAAAGAGCAGCAACTCAGCGGCGACGATCCCGACATCGAAACCGCCCTCGCCGCCGCCTACCAAGCTAAAGGCCTGACCCAGCAATCCGAAGAAGCGAAGCGCAAGGCCGATCAACTCAAGCAAAACGAATAACTCAACCTCTGGGCTGTCATGCTGAGCGAAGTAGGATCGTCCAAAGGACGATCCTGCGCAGTCGAAGCATCCCTATAGGTTCTTGCCCGTGTAAAGCGGAAACTCGGTAGTGGCTCAGTTTGAATTTCCACAGATGATGCTATATGTGCGCTAGCATTGCGTAACCCGCTACGGCTGCCAGTAACCAAATGAAGATTCCTATACAGCGCATGAATATTGAATACCAAGGCTTCAGAAAGAAGTTGTAACCGTATGTGTTGTGCGCTCGCCCGACAATTGTGCTTGTGTTAAAGATCAAGAGCCAGCCGCCATAGCCCAAGAACAGGCTCTCTGCGACAAACAAAATGAGTATCATACGGATGCCTTCTACGCGAGATACATCATAAGCAAGAACAAGAACCCCGCCTGCCAGCGGATTGCATTGTCTGCGGACATATTACTACTCGCCTAAAGCCTTGAGTACCAGATTATTTTCGATGGTAGAAGGGACGAAGGTGAAACTTCACCCTGAAACTCCTGTGCAAAACCAAACTGAGCCACTACCGACGTTTGCGAGGACTTGACGCAGAGAGTCGTCGCAAACGAGAACTATATGTATCCTGCCGACCTTGAGCGTTACAACCGGGAGCTGAAGAACCTAAAAGCGCGCGGAGACCTAACAAACGTTCGGACAGCGCTCGCAACCCTTCGGAGAAAGTTGGGTTCTTCTGATTAGCAGTCGTCATGCAGATTTAGGCACCTTTTTCGTCAGTGAATTTTCGAGTTTCTTAAGGTCGGCTTCGTTCTTGAAAGCCACTTTCCATTGAAGCAGGCTCGTACCGCGTGAATCGGTCAGGTAGCGGAAGAAATCCCGATACTCGTAGGATTCTCCATACCACTGTAGTTTTGCCTGTTCGCGGCACAAGAACGACAACATATCTGCCGCTTGAAGTGCGGGGAAATTCGTGTCGTCTGCGAATGAGATCGCCGCCAACCGTCTCTCAGCCTTGGGGTCAAGTTCCTTGACTCGCCTGTAGAGGCGGTAGCAGTTCTACGCCGTTTCTTCGTCTTCATCGCACATCATCGTAATACTTTCTCCCGAGCGTGCGAACTCAGCTAGGAGAAGCACATTCCGAAGAAATTGAACATAGAAGGGATTGTCAGAACCGCCTAGCAATTCTTTTGATTCCTGTGCAAACGAGGTATAACCCGTAACCTCAAATACGCACGCAATCCCAATCCCCAAGTAATCATTCACGCAATCGGCAAAGGGTTTTAGATCGTTAATCCTGTCGCTGAGGCTCTGCGGCCCGATATTTTCTCCGAGCGCCTTGCCGTACCTTCGAGCCTTCACCCAATGCAGGGCATTCATCCCGCATCGTCGCAGTTGGTTGTTCCACTGCTTGCCGAAGTCTGCCAATTGGGATTCTGAAGCACCAAAACCGCAGAATGCCACCATCGCCTGATCGTGGAACTTACCGCTCTCATCGAAAAATGAATGAAGGATTCCCATGAACCTCTCCGGCGTTAAGGAATGGTCCATGTAATCATAAAAGTCAGATGCTACGGTGGCAAGCATACTTCTTATGTAGCAGCCCCAAGCAATAAAATGGGTAAGCCAAGTCTATTAATGCCAAATATCTTGGGGTTTCCTCTCTAAAACCCTTTATTAGCATAGACATGGTGCTCGAGGGAATGGTGGCCTTTTCATTGCCGGAAGTAGAAGGACTCGAGCGCGACCAGGCCCGAACGGATTACTAGCCTGTGGAAATTCAAACTGAACCACTACCGGAAACTCCTGTGCGCATTGGCCCGTTTGATTGTCATCCTGAGCAAGCGCTTTTTGCGCAGCGAAGGATCTGGGCGAGCCGCGCGACTCCATGGAGCCTGCCCTGAAAGAGCGCAAGCGACCGAAGGGCGCGTCTGGCTCGCTTCCCTATCAAACTGAGCCACCACGCTCCCGTCCGCTGCCTTTGACCTTGATCCCTGACTTTGACATTGTCCACGGCTGCCCGAACGCAATCATTCCATTACGAGCAAACCGGCTCGACCGCGGTCGTCTGCGGGTTGGAAACAAAATAGCGTTGAAAGTAAAGCGCCACGTTGACCAGTGCAACCATCACCGGCACTTCTACCAGGGGCCCGATCACAGCTGCGAATGCGGCTCCGGAGTTGATGCCAAATACTGACACTGCAACTGCGATCGCGAGTTCAAAATTGTTGGAGGCCGCCGTGAATGCCAATGTGGTCGTCTTCGAATAGTCCGCGCCCAACTTCTTGCCCATGTAAAAGGACACCAGGAACATCAGTACGAAGTAGATCAATAGCGGCACGGCAATGCGCAGAACGTCCAGGGGCAGGCGAACAATGTACCCACCTTTCAGCGAGAACATCACCACAATCGTGAACAGCAAGGCGATCAGCGTCAGCGGGCTTACGCGTGGGACAAAGTTCCGGTCGTACCAATCGTGCCCTTTGGCCCGAACCAATGCCGTACGGGTCAGAAATCCGGCGAGAAACGGAATTCCCAGATAGATGAAGACACTCTTCGCAATCTCCCCGATCGACACATTCACGATCGTGCTCCGCAGGCCGAGCTTGGCCGGAAGGACGGTAATGAAAACCCAGGCGTAAACTGAGTAGAAAAAAACTTGGAAAAGTGAATTGAAGGCCACCAGACCAGCCGCATATTCGGTATCGCCTCGCGCCAGTTCATTCCAGACAATGACCATCGCGATGCAGCGCGCCAGACCGATCATAATCAGCCCAGCCATGTATTCCGGATATCCCCGCAGGAAGATAATGGCAAGAACGAACATCAGAATCGGCCCTACAACCCAGTTCTGCACCAGCGAAAGGCCTAGCACCTTCTTGTTGCGAAAGACNNTCCAGAAAACTGAGACGCCTGGTTGCCTTCATTGGCTGAGTCCTTATGCCTTACGTCGCCCTTGCTGCTATTCGTGGATAACGGGTGCCATCGTCTGGCCGATGTTATTGAGCTCCCTCTTGAGTGCGAGGCTGTCAAGAGTTTTCAGCGGAAGAGAGAGAAATAAACTGATTCTGCGATCCAGGATAAAAAATACCTCGCGAAACGCGCGTTCTACCTCTGCTTCGCTGCCGTGCACCGCCGCTGGGTCGGGAACGCC